>NZ_JAUSMI010000023.1 GCF_030645145.1 Microcella sp.
AGGTGAGGAGGACGCGATCGTGAGCGCGCGTCTGCCGGACGGCGTCCACTGCCGGGGCCACGGCATCCATGCTCTTCAGATCGATGTTGAACCGCGCGTCGGGGAATGCCTCGAGGGCCTCGGCGAGCGTCGCGAAGCCCTGGCCCTCTCCGAGGTCGATGCCCTGCAGCTGGGCGGCCGTGAGCTCGGAGACCCGGCCGGCGAGCCCCGCGACGCGATCGAGCTCGGGGTCGTGCGAGACGATCGCGACCCCGTCGCTCGAGGCGTGGACGTCGGTCTCGACGTGATCGACGCCGAGCGCGAGGGCGTGCGCGAACGCGAGCAGGGTGTTCTCCGGCGCCTCGACCGCGAGCCCCCGGTGCGCGAGCACGCGAGGGCGCGCGGGCGAGAAGTACGCCTGAGCCGACTCCGACCGCACCTACGACGTCGCCCCCGGGGGAACGGGATCCGTGTGCGGAGCGCTCGCGCGCGGTGCGCCGCCGCCCATGCCGAAGCCGTTCGTCACGCCCTTGAGCGCCTCGGTGAGCTCGCTCGGGATGATCCACATCTTGTTCGAGGCGCCCTCGGCGAGCTTCGGCAGCGTCTGCAGGTACTGGTACGCGAGGAGCTTCGGGTCGGGGTCGCCGACGTGGATCGCCGCGAAGACCGTCTTGATCGCCTCGGCCTCGGCCTCGGCGCGGAGGATCTGCGCCTTCGCATCGCCCTCGGCCTTGAGGATGGCCGACTGCCGGGCGCCCTCCGCCTCCAGGATCTGCGACTGCTTGGTGCCCTCGGCGGTGAGGATGACGGCGCGGCGGTCGCGCTCGGCGCGCATCTGCTTCTCCATCGAGTCCTGGATGCTCGCGGGCGGGTCGATGGCCTTGAGCTCGACGCGGTTGACGCGCAGGCCCCACTTGCCCGTGGCCTCGTCGAGGACGACGCGGAGCTGGCCGTTGATGTTGTCGCGGCTCGTCAGCGCCTCCTCGAGGTTGAGGCCGCCGACGACGTTGCGGAGGGTCGTGACGGTCAGCTGCTCGACGCCGGCGAGGTAGTTGGCGATCTCGTAGGTCGCGGCGCGCGCGTCGGTCACCTGGAAGTAGATGACCGTGTCGATCGAGACGACGAGGTTGTCCTCGGTGATGACGGGCTGGGGCGGGAAGGAGACGACCTGCTCGCGCATGTCGACGAGGGGCCGGAGCCGATCGATGAAGGGCACGAGCAGGTTGAGGCCCGGGTTGAGCGTCTTGTGGTACCGGCCGAGCCGCTCGACGACGCCCGCGTACGCCTGCGGCACGATGCGGATGGACCGCAGCAGCACGACGACGACGAAGATGCCGAGGACGACCAGGAGGGCGACCACGAAGAGCTGCCCGACGAACTCGGAGGGACTGATCACGCGGTGGTGCTCCTTTCCTCGGGCGCGACCTCGGCGGTCGCCCCGTCGATCCGGGTGACGACCACGCGGTCGCCCTCGGTGAGGGTCATGGTCTCGTGCGCGGCGTCGAGCCGGGAGGTCCAGGTCTCGCCGTTGCTGAGGCGGACGTAGCCCGTGCCGTCGCGGAAGTCGGTCGTGACGCGTCCGCGCATCCCGCGCAGGGCATCCACGTTGGTCAGCGCCCCGCGCTCATCGCCGCCCCGTCGCAGGGTCTTCAGCAGCAGCGGTCTGATCGTGAACAGCAGCAGGGCCGAGATCACCGCGGCGAGGCCGATCTGCAGCCACCACTCTCCGCCGGCGAGATTGGTGCCGAGCCCGCCGATGAGGCTGCCCGCCGCGATCATGAGGAAGGTGAACTCGAGCGTCAGCAGCTCGATGATCACGCAGACGAGCGCTAACACGATCCAGATGATCCAGAGGTACTGAACGATGTCGGGCAACGGCGCCTCTTCCACGGTCGATTGTTCCTCACGCTATCACCGCCCTCCGACGCTCCTCCGGGCCCGACACGGCGCGGGAAGACCGGTAGTGTCGAGACTC
>NZ_JAUSMI010000027.1 GCF_030645145.1 Microcella sp.
CGCCGCCGCGCGCGCCGCCGCCGACGCCGCGGGCGTGCCGCTCGCGATCAACGCGCGCACCGACACCCTCGCCGGATCGCCCGACGCGTTCGACGAGGCGATCGACCGCGCGAACGCCTACGTCGACGCGGGCGCGACGAGCGTCTTCGTGCTCGGCCTGCGCACCGAGCAGATGGTGGCGGATGCCGTGGCCGCCGTCCGCGCGCCGGTCGCGCTCTTCGCGCACCCGGGCTACATCCCCCTCGCGCGCCTCGCCGAGCTCGGAGTCGGGCGCATCTCGTTCGGCCCGCAGATCCTCGGCCTCACCCTCGCGCACCTCGCGTCGGCGGCCGAGCAGCTCACCGCCCGCGGCGACTACCCGGCCGAGCTCGCGACGCGCTACGAGCTCTAGCCGCGGGAGGACCGAGGAGTGAGCATGCCCTACCCCGACGACGAGGACGACCTCGATCGCGTGCGGCCCGGCTGGGAGCCCGACCCCGAGCGCGAGGGCTACGAGCGCTGGTGGACGGGCGAGCGCTTCCTCGGCGCGCCGCACCGCGAGCCGCAGCCGTTCTCGGCGCTGAGCCCCGACGCCGAGCGGTCGATGCGCCCCGGCCCGAACCGGGACGCTCGCATCGCGCGCGCGGGCATCGTCGTGACCCTCCTGGGGTTCGCCGGGCAGGTCGTCGCGGCGAGCGGTCTCGTGCGGATCCCGGGCGTCGGGTCGAGTGCGGTGATCCTGGGGGCTCTCGTGCTCGCGGCGCTCACCGCGGCCGTGACGGTCGTGGTCGCGGCGCGCGGGCTGCGCCGGGCATCCGCGCTGGGCGGTCGCGCGATCAGCTCGCTCGCTCTCGGCGTCGGCATCGTGCTCGGGCTCGCTCCCGTGCTCCTGCTCGTCGCGATCGGCATCGGCGGCGGCCTGTAGCCCTCCGGCCGCCGAGCCGGCTCAGACTGCGCGCGCCACCCGCACCCGCACGACCGCGGCCGAGCGCGCGGGCAGCGTCAGCACGCCGTCGACGAGCGTCGCGTCGGGCGTCGTCGACAGCTCGAGCGCCGCCTCCGAGCCGACCTCGAACGACGCCTCCTCGCGGATCGCCGCGCACACGCTCACGATGCCGCCGAGCGGCGACTGGATGCCCGCCCCGCGATCGAGGCGGAACACCGCGAGCCCGCCCTCGCCCTCCCCCGCGGCGAGCGTGTGCTCGAAGCGCGGGTCGGTCAGCTCGGGCAGGTGCCTCCGCAGACGGATGAGCGCCCGGTGCAGGGCGAGCAGCCGCGCGTGGCGGGGCTCGTCGACCTCGGCCCACGCGAGCTTCGAGCGCTCGAACGTCGCGGGGTCCTGCGGGTCGGGCACGACCGACTCGTCCCAGCCCATCTTCGTGAACTCGGCGAGCCGGCCCTCCGCGGTCGCGCGGCCGAGCTCGGGCTCGGGGTGCGAGGTGAAGAACTGCCACGGCGTCGACGCACCCCATTCCTCACCCATGAAGAGCATGGGCGTGAACGGCGAGGTGAGGTTGAGCACCGCGGCGACGGCGAGCTCGTCGTCGCCGAGCGACTGCGAGATCCGGTCGCCCGCCGCGCGGTTGCCGATCTGGTCGTGGTCCTGGGCGAACGTGACGAGCCGCCACATCGGCACCTCGGCCGGGATGGGGAAGCCGTGCGGGCGCTCGCGGAACGACGAGTGCGTCCCGTCGTGGAAGAACCCCTTCGTCGAGGTCTTCGGCAGGGCATCCGCCGTCGCGAAGTCGGCGTAGTAGCCGTCGGCCTCGCCCGTGACGGCCGCGTGGATGGCGTGGTGGTGGTCGTCGCTCCACTGCGCGGTGAGGCCGTAGCCCCCGGCCTCGCGCGGCATGATGAGGCGCGGGTCGTTCATGTCGGACTCGGCGATGAGCGTGAGCGGCCGGCCGAGGTGGGCCGATCGCGCGTCGGTCTCCTCCGCCATGGCCTGCAGGATGTGCGTCGGCGACTCGTCGACGAGCGCGTGCACGGCGTCGAGGCGCAGGCCGTCGACGTGGAAGTCCTCGAACCACATGGCGATGTTGTCGAGCACGAAGCGGCGCACCTCGAGGTTGCCGAGGTTGACCGAGTCGCCCCACGTGTTGGCCGAGTGCCGGTGCAGGTACGGGCCGAACTGCGGCAGGTAGTTGCCGCTCGGGCCGAGGTGGTTGTGCACGACGTCCTGGATGACGGCGAGCCCGCGCGTGTGGCATGCGTCGACGAAGCGGCGGTAGCCGGCGGGGCCGCCGTAGCGCTCGTGCACGGCGAACCACGCGACGCCGTCGTAGCCCCAGTTGTGCTCGCCGTTGAAGCCGTTGACCGGCAGCAGCTCGACGAAGTCGACGCCGAGCTCCACGAGGTGGTCGAGCCGCGCGATCGCGCCGTCGAACGTGCCCTCGGGGCTGTAGGTGCCGATGTGCAGCTCGTAGATCACCGCGCCGGCGAGCTGCCGGCCGTGCCAGTTGTCGTCGAGCCAGTCGGAATCGGCGGGGTCGTCGAGCGCGCTGAGCCCGTGCACGCCGTCGGGCTGGCGGCGCGAGCGTGGGTCGGGCAGCGGATGCTCGTCGTCGTCGAGCAGGAATCCGTAGCGATCGTGCGCCTTGAGCGCCCCGATCGCGACCCACCACTCGCCGTCGCGGGTCAGCTCGATGCGCTCCGCGGCTCCCGCGCGCACGCGGTGCAGCGCGACCCGCTCGGCCACGGGCGCCCACACCCGCGCATCGGCTCGTCCGTCAGTCAGCCTGCTCATGACGCGTCATCCTGCTCGACCTCCACGAGGAGGGCAACGGGGTAGCGCTCGAGCACGTCGGCGAGTCTCAGCTCGCCGCCGGCGTACACGCGCCCGGTGAAGGCGTCGAGCACGGGCCTCTGCGGCAGCACGACGATCGTCTCGCCCCAGCCGCCCGCGCGCTCGAGCCCGACGGGCAGGCGCGTCGCGATCGCGACCGCTCCCCCGCGGTCGAAGGCGATGGCGTGCGCGGCCGCGGTGCCGATCGCGGGGAGCGGCGCGTAGCGGGTGAAGAGCTCGGGCCGGTCGCGGCGGACGCGGAGGGCGCGACTCGTGACGAGGAGTTTGGCGGCTCCGTCGGCGTCGATGTCGGGCATCCACCCCGGGGTCGCCGAGGGGTGCTCGCCGTCGACGCGCGCGAGCAGCTCGCGTCGCGCGGCGTAGTCGACGGGGCGGCGGTTGTCGGGGTCGACGAGGCTCGTCTCCCACAGCTCGCTGCCCTGGTAGACGTCGGGGACTCCCGGCGCGGCGATCTGCAGGAGCTTCGCCGCGAGCGCGTTGGACCAGCCGTAGGGGGCGACGGCGTCGACGAACTCCTGCACGAGGTCGCGCAGCTCGCCCTCGGCGAGGACGGCGTCGATCGCGTCGTGCATGCGCGCCTCGAACTCCTCATCGGGCTCGGTCCAGGTCGTCGCGGTGCCCGCCTCGCGCGAGGCCTTCTCGGCGTACGCGTGCGCGCGGTCTGCCGAGATCGGCCAGGCGCCGACGAGCGACTCCCAGAGGATGTTCTCGAAGGGGCCGTCGCCGATGGGCGCGCGCTCGCGCAGCTCGGCGAGCAGCGCATCCCACGCCTCGGGCACCTCGGCGAGCACGTGGATGCGCGCGCGCGTGTCCTCCCCGCGCTTCGTGTCGTGCGTCGAGAGCGCCGTGAGCGAGGCGGGGAAGCTGCCCTGGCGGACGAGCTGCCGGCGGTGGAACTCGTCGACGTCGACCGCGAACTCGGCCGGGTCGGCCCCGACCTCGGTGAGCGATGCGAGGCGCGAGTAGCGGTAGAAGGCCGTGTCCTCCACGCCCTTCGCCATGACCATGCCGCTCGTCTGCTGGAAACGGATGGCCACCGGCTGGGCGGGGTCGGCGAGGAGCGGCGCGAGCGCGTCGAAGGTCGCCTCGAGCTCGGGGCGGGATGCCCGAGCCGCCTCGAGCGCGGCCTCGAGCTGCTCGACCCCGACGGGCAGGTACGAGCGGTAGACGGGGAAGCACGCGAGCAGCTCGGCGAGCGCGTCGGCGGCCTCGGGGACGGCGTGCGGCAGCTCGCGCTCGAGCCGCAGGACCTCGCTGCGCAGGATCGTGTCGGCGATGCGGCGCTTCGTGCGGCGGATGAGCGCGTGCCAGTCGAGCCGCTGCGGCTCGTCGGCGCCGCCCGCGGTCGACTCCTGCAGCTGGTGCGCGGTCGACGTCTCGGCGCGCAGTCGCGCGTCGAGGTCGTCGAGCGCGCCGCGCCCGGCGGGGTCGACGAGCACGCGGTCGATCGTCGCAAGCGCGTCGTAGCCGGTCGTGCCGGCGACCTGCCAGAACGAGGGCAGCTGCTCGTCGCCCTCGAGGATCTTCTCGACCCACACCGGCGCGTGCCCGGTCGCGGTGGCGAGCTCGTCGAGATAGCCGCCCGGGTCGAGGAGGCCGTCGGGGTGGTCGACGCGGATGCCCTGCACGAGCCCCTCGCGCACCCAGCGCACGATCTCGGCGTGCGAGCGCTCGAACACCCACGGCACCTCGACGCGCACGGCGGCGAGCGTGTTGACGGCGAAGAAGCGGCGGTAGTTGAGCTCGGCGTCGGCGCTGCGCCAGTGCACGAGCTCGAAGCGCTGCCGGTCGAGCACCGCGCGCAGCTGCTCGGGCGTCGCCGCGGAGCGGTCGTCGACGTCGTCGGCGCTGCCCGCCGCGAGCGGGTACTCGGTGCCGTAGACGGCGATCGCATCGTCGCGCAGCTCGACGTGACCGTCGGCGATGACCTCCTCGAGCTCGGCTCCGAGCACGGGGATGCGCACCCGATCGCCGCCGAACGCCCAGTCGACGTCGAAGGCCTCCGCCATCTCGCCCTCGCGCCCGTCGCGCAGCAGGCTCCACCACCAGTCGTTCTGCCGGGGGTCGGCGACGCCCATGTGGTTCGGCACGATGTCGACGAGCACGCCGAGGTCGCGCGCGACGGCGGCCGCGGCGGCGCGCTCGAGCGCCTCGGGCCCGCCGCGCTCCTCGTCGACGACGCCGTGGTCGACCACGTCGTACCCGTGCTGCGAGCCGCGCGTCGCCTGCAGCAGCGGCGACAGGTAGAGCCAGTCGGCGCCGAGGAGGCGCACGTAGTCGGCGAGCGCCGCGACCTCGTCGAGCGGGAAGTCGGGGCTCACCTGCAGCCGGTAGGTCGAGCGGGGCAGTTCGGTGCGGCTCATGCGGGCGTCACCGCCGGGGTTCCGATGACCTCGACCGGGGCCGGCGAGAGCGAGAGCGACACGGCGTCGTCGACCGTGTGCTCGGCGGCGATGTGCTCGCGGAGCACCACGAGGCTGATCGCCTCGAGCTGCATCGACGAGCCGGCCTCGATCACCGCGGCGGTGTCGCCGAGGCCGCTCGTGTCGACGAGCCGCTCCCAGCGCGCGCCGTACTCGGCGGGCGGCAGCGTCAGCTCGATCGGCTCGGTGTGGGCCGAGAAGTAGACGAGGAAGTTGACGTCCGTGATGCGCTCGCCCCGGGCATCCCGCCCCCGGATGCCGTGGCCGTTCAGGTAGACGCCGACCGTGCGGCCGAAGCCCGACTCCCAGTCCGACTCGTCCATCGCGGTGCCGTCGGGGCGCAGCCACTCGACGTCGGGCAGCGGGTCGCTCTTGCCGCGGCGGACCGGCCGGCCGTCGAAGTACCGGGTGCGGCGGAATGTGGGATGCTCGCGCCGCAGCCGCGCGAGCGAGCCGACGAACTCGACGAGCGACGTGTCGGCGGTCGCCCAGTCGATCCACGAGAGCTCGTTGTCCTGCGCGTAGACGTTGTTGTTGCCCTGCTGCGTGCGGCCGAGCTCGTCGCCGTGGGCGATCATCGGCACGCCCTGGCTCAGCAGGAGCGTCGCGAGGAAGTTGCGGACCTGCCGGCCGCGCAGCGCGAGGATGATCGGGTCGTCCGTCGGGCCCTCGACGCCGAGGTTGTACGAGCGATTGTGGCTCTCGCCGTCGTTGTTGCTCTCGCCGTTGGCGTCGTTGTGCTTCTCGTTGTACGACACGAGGTCGCGCATCGTGAAGCCGTCGTGCGCGGTGACGAAGTTGATGCTCGCGACCGGGCGGCGGCCGTCCGCCTCGTAGAGGTCGGCCGAGCCGGTGAGCCGGGCGGCGAACTCGCCGAGCGTGCCCTCCTCCCCGCGCCAGAAGTCGCGGACGGTGTCGCGGTACTTGCCGTTCCACTCCGTCCACTGCGGAGGGAAGTTGCCGACCTGGTAGCCGCCGGGCCCGATGTCCCACGGCTCGGCGATGAGCTTGACCTGCGAGACGACCGGATCCTGCTGCACGAGGTCGAAGAAGGCCGAGAGGCGATCGACGTCGTAGAACTCGCGCGCGAGGGTCGCGGCGAGGTCGAACCGGAAGCCGTCGACGTGCATCTCGGTGACCCAGTACCGCAGCGAGTCCATGATGAGCTGCAGCGAGTGCGGGTGGCGCACGTTGAGGCTGTTCCCCGTGCCCGTGTAATCGCGGTAGTACTGCGGCTCGTCGTCCATGAGCCGGTAGTAGGCCGCGTTGTCGATGCCCTTGAGGCTCAGCATCGGGCCCATGTGGTTGCCCTCGGCGGTGTGGTTGTAGACGACGTCGAGGATGACCTCGATGCCCGCGGCGTGGAGCGCGCGCACCATCGACTTGAACTCCTGCACCTGCTGGCCGCGGTCGCCCGCCGACGAGTAGGCGTTGTGCGGGGCGAGGAATCCGATCGTGTTGTAGCCCCAGTAGTTCGCGAGGCCCTGGTCGACGAGGTGCTTGTCCTGCACGAACTGGTGCACGGGCATGAGCTCGATCGCGGTGACGCCGAGGCGACGCAGGTGCTCGATGATCGCGGGGTGCCCGACGGCCGCGTACGTGCCGCGGATCTCCTTCGGGATGTCGGGGTGCGTCTGGGTCAGGCCCTTGACGTGCGCCTCGTAGATGACCGACTGGCCGTAGGGGATGCCCGGGGAGCGGTCGCCCGCCCAGTCGAAGAAGGGATTGATGACGACGCCGAGCATCGCGTGCGGAAGCGAGTCGAGGTCGTTGCGCTCGTCGGGGGCGTCGAAGCGGTAGGGGAAGAGCGATTCGTCCCAGTCGATCTGGCCGTGGACGGCCTTCGCGTACGGGTCGAGGAGGAGCTTGTTCGGGTTCGCGCGGCGCCCGGTCGACGGGTCGTCGACGCCGTGCACCCGATAGCCGTAGAGCTGGCCCGGCTGGACGCTCGGGAGGTAGGCGTGCCACACGAAGGCGTCGACCTCGATGAGCTCGATGCGCTCCTCGACTCGGCGGCCCCCGCGCTTCTCCTCGATCAGGCACAGCTCGACGCGCTCGGCGGCCTCGCTGAAGATCGCGAAATTGGTGCCGTTGCCGTCGAACGTGGCCCCCAGCGGATACGCACTGCCCGGCCATGAATGCATTGTCAAGCCCCCTCCGTTTTCGAGGGTTTCCCTCGATTCTTTGTCCTGCGACGCCTAGCCTGTGCCTCACTATGGGGGCCATCGGATACGTCGTTCACTACTTCGGGAACAGGTACATCGCCGAATCGGAGATGGCCCTGATCTTCCACCGACGCATGCGCGCCCTCATCGAGGCGGGGGAGGGAGAGCTTGTTCCCCTGCGGCACGTCGAGGGTATCGATCTGCTCTGGATCGCGGCGGAGGTTCCCTGCCGCCTCGAAGAGATCACGGTGCCCCCGGGGGCCGACCTCGACAAGGCTCGCGCGCGGTGGGGGCTCCGTTGCCACAAGTCGACGACGGTAGCACCGACGGGGCGGATCAGCGATCCAGTGCCCAGACGATCAACAGGATCGTGACGACGGCCCCCGCGAGGAAGTTCAGCCAGAGGAACCGCTTCCACCCCCGATTGGCGCTCTCGGCATCCTCGTCGCTCACGTTCCACCACTGCGCGGTGCTCACGGCGTAGGGCACCGCGGCGAGCGCCGCGAGCGGGCCCGGCCAGTCGGTGCCGAGCAGCAGCAGCCCCGCGAGCACGTAGCTCACGACCGCGAACCGCACCGTGGTCCGCGCGCCGATGACCGTCGCGATCGACGCGATGCCGCCCTCGCGATCGGCGATGACGTCCTGCACCGCCCCGAACGCGTGGCTCGCGATGCCCCACAGGAAGAAGGCGGCGAGGATGAGCCACAGCTGCGGCGTGAACTCCGCCCCCGCGAGAACGAGACCGTAGACGGCCGGGCTCACGAAGTGGGTGCTCGAGGTGAGCGAGTCGAGGAACGGCTTCTCCTTGAAGCGCAGCCCCTTCGCCGAGTACGCGACGACGGCGAACATGCTGATCGCGAGGACGAGCCACGACAGCGGCCCGCCGAGCGCGACGAGCACGACGAGGAACGGGGCGCACGAGACCGCGGCCGCGATGAGGGTCGTGCGGTGGATGCGCGGGTCGAGCAGCGCGCCCTCGACGCCGCCCTTGCGCGGGTTCCGCAGATCGCTCTCGTAGTCGAAGACGTCGTTGATGCCGTACATCGCGAGGTTGTACGGGATGAGGAAGAAGATCGTGCCGACCCAGAACGCGAGGTCGAGGCGGCCCGTCGTGAGCAGGTACGCGGCGCCGAACGGGAACGCCGTGTTGATCCAGCTCAGCGGGCGCGAGCTCACGAGCAGCTGGCCGAGGGTCCTCACGAGATCTCATCCTGCCGCTGCGGGCGCCGCGCGAGCAGCTCCCACACCGCGGGCAGGAGGACGAGGGCCGCGACCGTGTACGCGAAGTCCTCGATCGGGGCGAGGCCGATCCGCACCCCGCTGATGAGGCTGTCGTCGTACGCGACGAGCCCCGTGCCGATGATGACGTTGTCGAAGATCGCGGTCATCGTGAGCAGGAGGAGGGCGGCGAGCCCGACCGCGCGCCAGCGCGGCGACCGGCGGGCGACGACGGCCGCGATCGCGACGAGGGCGACGACCGCCAGGAAGACGATATTGAGGAGGGTGTAGGTCATCCCGCACCCCCCGCATTCATGCGAGCTGATGCTCGGCGCGAGCCTCGCGCGTCGAGCAGGTCGCCCGCCGCCGCGTAGGCGTTCATCGTCAGATAGCTCAGCAGGGTGAGGAAGAAGACCTCCTCGACCGGCAGCTCGGGGCCGATGAGGAGCCCCGTCATGAACTCGGTCTGCCCGCGGAAGAAGATGCCGAGGGCGATGCCGAAGACGTCCCAGATCAGGAAGAAGAGCACGCCGAGCGGGAGCACGATCCGGGCCCGGCGGGCGTCGCGCCAGAAGAACAGCCGGAAGCGACGGTCGAGCACGACCATGCCCGTGAGCGAGATCGCGAGCGCCGCGAGGTAGCTGAAGCCGATCACGCCGCGGGGGCCGCCGCCGGCCTGCTCGCCTCGAGGGGCTCGGGGAGCGGACCCGTCGAGGTGTCGCCGCGCAGGCGCTTGATGAGCACCTCCGCGCTGATGAGGCACATCGGCAGGCCGATGCCGGGGATCGTCGAGGCGCCCGCGTAGTACAGGCCGCGTACCTTCTTCGACACGTTGCCGGTGCGGAAGAACGCGCTCTGCTTGAGCGTGTGCGCCGGCCCGAGCATGCTCCCGCGCCAGGCGTTGAGGTCGTCGTGGAAGTCGCCGGGGCCGTACGTGCGGCGCAGGACGATGCGGTCGGCCAGATCGGGGGTCTTCGTCCACTCGGCGATCTGGGCGATGATGCGGTCGGCGTAGACCTCGAGCGGGGTGTCGCCGTCGCCGTCGACCTCGCCGCGGCCGAGCGAGAGATCGGCGGGGGCCGGGACGAGCACGAAGAGGTTCTCGTGGCCCTCGGGCGCGACCGAGGGGTCGACGCCGCTCGGCTTGCAGATGTAGAGCGAGGCCGGGTCGGGCAGGCGCGAGTTCTCGCCGAAGATCGCCTCGAAGTTCTCGCGCCAGTCGGCCGCGAACAGCAGCGTGTGGTGCTCGAGGTTCGGGAGCTCGCCCTCGACGCCGAGGTACATGAGCAGGGCGCTCGGGCCGGGATTGCGGTCGCTCCAGTACTGCTCGGGGTACGACTGGAACCGCTCGGGCAGCAGCTGCGTCTCGGTGTGGTGGAGGTCGGCGGCCGAGACGACGATGTCGGCCTCGATGACCTCGCCCGACTCGAGCTCGACGCCGCGCGCGGCGCTCGTCGCCTCGTCGACGAGGATGCGGCCGACCGGGGCGCTCGTGCGGATGGTGACGCCGTGCTGCTCGGCGACCGCGTGGATGCGCTCGATGAGCGTCGTGAAGCCGCCCATCGGGTAGAGCACGCCGTCGGCGAGGTCGAGGTGGCTCATGAGGTGGTACATCGAGGGGGTGTCGAACGGCGAGGAACCGAGGAACACGGCCGGGTAGCCGAGCACCTGACGCAGCCGCAGGTCGTCGAAGCGGTTCGCGACGTACGAGTCGAGGTTCTGCAGGAGCATCCTCACGAGCTTCGGCGCGCGCTTGAGCACGTCGGTCGTGAGGAGCGGGCCGAACGACTCGAAGCTCGTGTAGAGGAACCGCCGCTTGGCCATCTCGTACGTGTCGAAGGCCGAGTCGAGGTAGCGCTCGAGCTCGACGCCCGCGCCCTTCTCGATCGACTCGAAGAGCGCGACGTTCTCCTCGCGCGTCGCCGCGACGTCGGTCCAGTCGTCGTGGCCCTGGGTGATGACGCGGTAGCCCGGGTCGAGCTGCACGAGCTCGAGCTGCTCGGCGGCGCTCGTGCCGAGGAGCTTGAAGAAGTGGTCGAAGACCTCGGGCATGAGGTACCAGCTCGGACCGGTGTCGAAGCGGAACCCGTCGGACTCCCACGAGCCGGCGCGGCCGCCCGTGGCGTCGCGCTTCTCGACGAGCGTGACCTCGTGGCCCTCGCGGGCGAGGAGGGCGGCGCTCGCGAGACCCGCGATGCCGCCGCCGATGACGACGACGCGGCTCACGCGGTCACCGCCGAGGCGCGGGCCGGAGTCGGCTGGGGCAGGCGGCCGGCGAGGACGCTCGCGGCGATGCGCAGCTTCACGGGGTCGGGCACGCGCACGCGGGTGCGCACGAGCTCGTTCGCGGGCGTGCGGCGCAGCCGTGCGGCGAGCTCGGCGAAGAGGCCCTGGGCGAGGGCGACGGCCCGCCGGCTGGAGGCCGGGAGGTCGGGGAGGACGGCGGCGGACATCCGCAGATCGTCGTCGATGTCGTCGAGCAAGCGGTGCTTCTCCTCTTCCGTGAACGAGTCAACGCGGACCCCCGGGAAGTAGCTGCGACCGAGCGTCTCGAAGTCGGCGGAGAGGTCGCGGAGGAAGTTGACCTTCTGGAACGCCGCGCCCAGGGCTCGGGCGCCGCGCACCATGCGGTCATTCTGGCCGCCGCTCACCGGGGCTTCCTGCATGAAGGCTCGGAGGCACATGAGCCCGACGACCTCGGCGGAGCCGTACACGTAGAGGTCGAAGCTCGCCTTGTCGTGCTCGGTGTCGGTGAGGTCCATGCGCATCGAGTGGAAGAACGGCTCGGTGAGCTCGCGCCCGAAGCCGACCTCGCGGGCCGTGCGGGCGAAGGCGTGCACGACGAGGTTCGAGCTGTAGCCGTTCTCCATCGCCTGGTTCGTGTCGGCCTCGAGCTCGTCGAGGTAGCGGCCGGCGGCGGCCTGGTCGAGGCCCGCCTCCGCGACGCCTCCGTCGACGATCTCGTCGGCGACGCGCACGAGCGCGTAGATGTTCTCGACGTGCTGGCGGATGCCCGGCGCCAGCAGGCGGGACGCGAGGCCGAACGACGTCGAGTAGCGGCGGATCACGACGCCCGCGACCTCGTCGGCGGCGCGGTCGTACAGGCTCAAGCGCTTCATCGCACCCTGTTCAGGACGGTCTCGGCGACGGGGTGGAGCTCGTCGCGGAGGGCGGCGGGAATGTGCGGCTCGGCGAGACGCGCGAGGGCGCGCTGCGCGTACCCTCGGGCGAGGTCCTCGGCGAAGGCCTTCGCGCCGCACTGGACGAGCAGCAGGCGCGCCTCGATGGCCTGGGCGTGGGTGAGGTCGGGGTCGCCGATGAGCTCGCGCAGGCGCGCCCACTCGGGCGTCGAGCACGCGAAGGCGATCATGACCGTGCGCTTGCCCTCGCGGAGGTCGCCGATCGTGGTCTTGCCCGTCGACTCCTCCTCGCCGAAGACGCCGAGCACGTCGTCGACGATCTGGTACGCGATGCCGATCTCTCGGCCGAACTCGCCGAGGGTCGAGACGGTCTCCTCGCCCGCTCCGGCGAGGACCGCCCCGGCCTGCAGCGGGGTCTCGAACGAGTAGACGGCGGTCTTGAGGCGCTCCATGGTGAGGATGTCGTCGACGAGCGGCGTCGTCGTCGCCATCGACAGATCGACGTCGATGAGCTCGCCCGCGGCGCTCGCGAACATCGCCTCGTCGAGGATCTCGAGGAGCCGGTCGCGCATCTCGCCCGTGACGCCGCTCTTGTCGATCAGGCGGTAGGCGTTGAAGAGCGCCAGGTCTCCGGCGATGACGGCGGCGGAGACGCCGCGGTGCTC
Organism: Microcella sp.; assembly: GCF_030645145.1. Classification (GTDB taxonomy): domain Bacteria; phylum Actinomycetota; class Actinomycetes; order Actinomycetales; family Microbacteriaceae; genus Microcella. The sequence goes on from NZ_JAUSMI010000027.1 coordinate 12,397, forward strand.
GGCGATCTCGACGCTCGCGCCGCGATCGACGGCGTGGTCGCGGTACGAGCCCGAGATGTTCGGGATGCCCCGCCGGACGAAGTCGCGATCGATCACGTCGTCGTGCACGATGAGCGCGGTGTGCAGGAGCTCGAAGCTCGCGCCGATGTACGCGGCGGCGTCCATGTCGTCGCCGCCGAGTCCGGCGTAGGCGGCCATGACCATGCGGGGCCGGAAGCGCTTGCCGCCCTGCGTGTTGCGCTCGAGCAGACCCCAGAGCTGCTCGTACGGGGCACCCAGGGGCGTCGCCCGCTTCTTGGATAGGCTGAAGAAGCGCTCCAGAACAGCGTCGACCAGGGCACCGCGCTCCGCGGCCACCGCCACCCCGTCGTGTCGATCCACCCCAGCAGACTAGCGGCACCCATGACCGTAATCCCCGAGAGCGTCGTCCTCCTCGCCGAGGACGGCAGCCCCGTCGGCACCGCCCCCAAGGCGACCGTGCACACCGACGACACCCCCCTCCACCTCGCATTCTCGTGCCACGTGTTCGACGAGCGCGGACGAGTGCTCGTCACCCGCCGCGCGCTCGGCAAGGCGACGTGGCCGGGCGTGTGGACGAACAGCTTCTGCGGCCACCCCGGCCCCGACGAGGACTTCGCCGAGGCCATCGCGCGCCGCGCCGAGCGCGAGCTCGGGCTCACGGTGCGCTCGGTGCGCAGCGCGCTCCCCGACTTCCGCTACCGAGCCGTCGACGCCTCGGGCATCGTCGAGAACGAGATCTGCCCCGTCTTCACCGCGATCGCCGAGGGCGACCCCGCGCCGGCGGACGACGAGGTCGCCGAGTGGGCGTGGGTCGAGCCGGAGGCTCTGCGCTCCGCCGTGAGCGCGACGCCGTTCGCGTACAGCCCCTGGCTCGGCTGGCAGCTCGCGGCCTGGCAGGGCGACTACCGGGCGCCGTAGCGCCCCCGGCATCGCGGCTCGCGCCGCGCGTCAGGCGTGGCCGATGCTGACGGTGTCGTCCTCGTCGACGGCGGCAGGGGCATCCGCCCCGATCGCATCGCGATCCCACGGCAGGGAGACGCGGGCCGTCGTGCCCGACTCGCCGTCCGAGTGGAGCTCGACGCGACCGGCGAGTCGCTTCTCGACGAGCGAGCGCACGATCGGCAGGCCGAGGCCGGTGCCCGGGACGTCGCGGTGCTCGGCGTCGGAGACGCGGTAGAAGCGATCCCAGACCTGCTCGAGCACGGCGGGCGGGATGCCGGGGCCGTGATCGGTGATCGTGATGACGACGCCCTCGGCGCTCGGGTCGACGTCGACCTCGACCTCGCCGCCGTCGGGCGTGAACTTCACCGCGTTCGACAGGAGGTTCGCGAGCACGCGCGTGAGGTCCTGCGGCACCGAGCGGATCGGGAGCGCATCGACCGGGGACGCGACGCGCAGCCGCACGGAGCGCCCCACGGCGAGACCCTCGGCGTCCTGCGCGCAGTGGCGGGTCAGGGCGATGACGTCGAACGGGACGGCCGGTCGCGACACGGCCTCCGACGAGCTCAGCTTGCCGAGCTCGAGGACGTCCTCGATGACGTCGGCCAGTCGGCGGGCGTTGCGGGCGATGACCTCGGTCGCGACCCGCTCGGCGGGCTTCAGATCGGCGCCGTCGAGGTCTTCGACGAAGCCCAGGATGCTCGTGACGGGAGTGCGGAGCTCGTGGCTCACCGACGCGATGAAGTCGTCCTTCTGACGGTTCAGATCGCGCATCTGGTCGGCCGCCGCGATCGCGCGGCGCTCGCGCTCACCGCGGGTCGTCACGTCGGTGAAGACGATCGTCATGACGGTCGCGCCGCCCGCGCCGTCGTGGAGGCCGAGATCGACGTCGAAGCGGCGGCCCTCGCGATCGAGCTCGAGACGCGCGACCTCGCGCCGCCGGATGGCGTCGTCGAGCTCCGTCACGCCGAACACGGGCTGGCCGCGCGAGATGCGCAGGCCGACGACGCCCCACGTGGGCGGCATCGTCTCGCGGCCGAGCGCGCCGAGCGCGGTCGGGTTCACGCCGACGACGCGCAGGCGGTCGCCGTCGAGGATCTCGGCGATGAGGATGCCCGTCTCGGAGTTGACGATGCCGCCGCGCAGGAGCGCCTCACGCGCGCCGAGCTGCGTGACGACGTTCGCCCAGTCGTTGCGGGCTGCGGAGACGAAGAGCGCGGCGCACGCGTGGACGACGAGGAAGAGCTGCAGGAGCACGGCCTCGAGCCGCGGGTCGGAGGCGACGTAGCTGCCGATCGCGCCGCCACCCATCCCGGCAAGGGTCGTGGCGAGGACTGCCACGACGAGCAGCTCGACCGCGACGACGGTGATCGGGAGCCGGAACGCCGCCCACAGGAGGGCGACGAGCGGGACGAACGCGAGCGGCAGGGTGTTGCCCGGCCAGAAGACGAGCGAGACGATCACGACGAGGACGGTCAGCTGCACGATGACCTCGAACCGCCGCACCCCGCGCGCGAGGCGACGGCTGACGAGAGCGACGGGCGCGACGACGAGCATGGCCGAGCCATGCGAGGAGAGGAGGGCGAACGCCGAGGTCAGGAAGTCGGCGTCGGCAGCGATCGCCGCGGTCAGCCCCCCGAGGATTCCCATCACGAGAGCCCCGAGTACGACCGCGATGATGAAGCGAGTCACATCCCTCAGGCTGTCGAGACGCGCCTCCGGCCCGCCCCGCGAGGCGAACTGCGCGACGACGTACGCCTCGGCCGCATTGGCGATCCCGTAGCCGAGGGTCAGCCCGAACTCGCGGCCGAGGAGCGCGTTGGCGGCGAACGCCGCGACGAAGATGCCCGCGGTCACCACGAGACGGGAGCCGCGCGAGGCGAGCACGGCGATGACCGCGACGCCCGCCGCGGGCCACCACGGGGCGATCGGAGAGCCTTCGACGTGCATCGCCACGCTGAGCCAGCCGATGAGGCCCGTCATCACGACGAGCGCCGTGATCCCGGCGCGGCGGATGCCCGGAGTGGCGTACCAGAGCTGGGTCGCGATGCCCGCTTGACCCATGGGGGTGCTCCTCTCGCGACGCGGCACCCGAAAGATCGAATCCCTGTCACTCGTGAGACTAGAGTCTGATGACCGGAGAGGGGAATCGTGTCGCGAATCCTGATCGTCGAAGATGAGCCCGACGTGCTGCTGCTGCTCGAGAATCGAGTGCGCGGTGCGGGCCACGACGTCCAGAGCGCGAGCGACGGCGAGCGCGGCCTCGAGCTCGCCCTCGCCGAGAACCCGGACCTCATCATCCTCGACTGGATGATGCCCAAGCTCGACGGCATCGAGGTGCTCGAGCGCCTCCGGGCCGACGAGGTCGGCGGCGGCATCAAGGTGCTCATGCTCACCGCCCGCTCGCAGCAGAACGACGTCGACCGCGCGTTCGCCGCCGGCGCGAACGACTACATCGTGAAGCCGTTCAGCTCGCGCGAGCTCGTCGAGCGCATCGCGACGCTGCTCGAGGCCGCCGCGTAGGTCGAGGGTCCGGCGCGGCGCGAGCCGAGCATCCGCCCCCTGACGGCGCTCAGTCGGCGGAGTCGGAGCGCGCGATGACCGTGCGGTGAAAGTTCTGGAACGACCGCGACGCCGTCGGGCCGCGCTGGCCCTGGTAGCGGTTGAGGTAGCCGCCCGTCCCGTACGGGTTCTCGGCGGGCGAGCTCAGACGGAAGAAGCACAGCTGGCCGATCTTCATGCCCGGCCACAGCTTGATCGGCAGCGTCGCGACGTTGCTGAGCTCGAGAGTCACGTGGCCGCTGAAGCCCGGGTCGATGAAGCCGGCGGTCGAGTGCGTCAGCAGGCCGAGACGACCGAGCGAGCTCTTGCCCTCGAGGCGCGCGGCGATGTCGTCGGGGAGGCTCACCTGCTCATAGGTCGCGCCGAGCACGAACTCGCCCGGGTGCAGGATGAACGGCTCGTCGGCCTTCGCCTCGACCAAGCGCGTGAGCTCGGGCTGCTCTTCAGCGGGGTCGATGTACGGGTACTTGTGGTTGTCGAACAGGCGGAAGAACGAGTCGATGCGCACGTCGACGCTCGAGGGCTGCACCATCGACAGGTCGAGCGGATCGAGGCCGATGCGGCCCGAATCGAGTTCGGCACGGATGTCGCGGTCGCTCAGCAGCATGCGGTCAGCCTATCGAGATGGCGGCCCCCCATCGCGGCGACGGTCGGCGCTGCGTTGCTACACTCGACGCAGCCCTTCGGGGCGACGCGGATGTAGTTCAATGGCAGAACTTCAGCTTCCCAAGCTGATAGCGCGGGTTCGATTCCCGTCATCCGCTCGATGGTCCACTCCTGGAACCGCCTCGTCGCCCTCGGCTTCGGCCTCGTGTTCATCGCCCTCGGCGCCGCCGGGTTCGTCGCATCGTTCGGGTTGCCCCCGCTCGATGTCGAGGGCGTGCCGCTGCTGGTCTTCTTCACGGTCAACCCGCTGCAATCGGTGCTGTCGATGGCCGTCGGCGCGGTTCTGCTCGTCCCGGCGCTGAGGTCGACGAGCGCCGCGCGACGCGTCAACACGATCATGGGCGCCGTGCTGCTCGCCGCCGGCATCGCCGGTCTCTATCTGATCGGCACCCCCGCGAACGTGCTCGCCCTCAATGCGACGGATGCCCTGCTGCAGTTCGCCGCAGCGGCCTTCCTGCTCGGGGCGAGCCTCGGAGCCGGTCGCGCGCAGCGCTGACCCCGGCCGGGCCGCGCGCCATCAGCCCGCCTGTTCGATCGGCAGCGCCGCCCTGCTCGCCCAGGCATATCGGTAGTAGTCGGCGTGGGCGAGGAGCGAGGCCGCCGCCTCGTCGACGACGACCGTGGTGTGCGGATGGAGCTGGATCGCCGATCCGGGCTGACTGGCCGACACCGGGCCCTCCACCGCCGCGGCGATCGCCCTCGCCTTCGCTTCACCGAAGGCGAGGAGCACGAGGTGGCGGGCCCTCAGAATCGTGCCGATCCCCTGGGTGATGCAGTGCATCGGAACTTCGTCGAGGGAGTCGAAGAAACGGGCGTTGTCGGAACGCGTCGACTCGGTGAGCGTCTTGACCCGGGTGAGCGATGCCAGCGACGAACCGGGCTCATTGAAACCGATATGACCGGAACGCCCGATACCGAGGATCTGCAGGTCGACGCCACCCGCGGCGCTGATCGCGGCCTCGTACTCGCTCCCCGCCATGCGCAGAGTGCGGAGGTCGCCGTTGGGTACGCGCACAAGGTCCGGCGTGAGCCCGAGGGGCTCGACAACCTCGCGGCTGATCACCGATCGATAGCTCTGCGGGTGACCCGCCGGCAGGCCGACATACTCGTCCAGAGCGAATCCGCGCACGCCGCGCACGTCGATGCGCTCGTGCCGGATTCGATGCGCAAGAGCCCGATAGCTCGAGAGCGGAGTCGATCCGGTCGCGAGGCCCAGCACGAGGTCGGGTTTCGAACGCAGGAGCGAAACGATCGATTCGGCGACGAGTTCGCCCGCCTCGTCAGCGTCGGCGACGATTGCAACTTCTGCCATGCCGTCCTACTTCACGCTGCCTGCGGTCAGGCCGCCGACGAGCCGCTTCTCGATGAGCATGAACAGCACGACGACCGGGATGATCGCGACGAGGGAGACGCCGAAGACGTAGTGCCAGCTCGTCTCGTACTGCCCCACGAATTTCGTGAGCGCGACCGAGAGCGGTTGGTTGCCCGCGGTCGAGAGGATCACGAGGGAGGCCGCGAACTCGTTCCAGCACGCGACGAACGTGAAGACGATCGCCGTGACGATTCCCGGCCAGACGAGCGGCAGGTTGATGCGGAAGAGCACCGTGAGCCGTCCCGCGCCGTCGAGCTGCGCAGCCTCATCGACCTCGCGCGGTATTCCCGCGAAGAACGAGTGCATGATCCACACCGCGAACGAGAGGTTGAATGCGGCATTGATGAAGATCATGGCCGCCCACGTGTCGATCAGCCCGAGCGCGAGGAACTGTCGGAAGAGCCCTGACGTCAACAGCGCCGGCTGCAGCATCTGCGTCACGATGACGAGGAAGAGGAACACCATGCGCCCCGGGAACACGAACCGGGCGGTGTAGTACGCCGCCGGCATCGCGACGACGAGCACCAGGGCCGTGGCGAGCGTCGAGATCACGATCGTCGAGATCATGTTCTGCGGCAGCGGCGTCTCGGGAGTGGACCACATCGTGGCGAAGTTCTCCCAGCGCCACTCGGTGGGGAAGTAGGTCGGGTCGACCGAGCGGATCTGGGGCTTCGTCTTGACCGATCCGAAGAACATGATCAGGTATGGGAGGGTGAAGACGACGAGCACGACCAATCCAGCGAGCATCCTGAGTAGAACGCTGCCGAAGGGCACCTGGTCATCGGTGAAGCGGCGTCGGCGAACCTGGGTTGCGGGGAGTCGGATCGCCTGGAGCGCGGGCGCGATGATCGCCATCGTTCAGACCTCCTTCATGGGCTTGACGACCCTGACGTACACGGCGACGATCACGATGACGATGAGGAACGAGACGACCGAGAGAGCGCTCGCGACGTCGATCTTCTGCTGCACCTGGATGTACTTGAAGATCATCGTCATGATGGTGTCGGCGTCGTAGCCCGGTATCGACCCGGTCATGACCTTCAGGATCGGCAGCGAGTTGAATACGTTGATGATGTTGATGAGCACGGCGACCGCGACGGCCCCGCGAAGGTGCGGCAGCACGACGCTGACATAGGTGCGAGCGGGCCCGGCGCCATCCATCTTCGCCGCCTCGAGCACTTCACCGGGGACCATCTGCAGTCCGGCGAGGATCGTGTACGTGGTGAATGGCAACGAGACGAACACGGCGACGACGATCGACCAGGCGAAGGCGGTCGGGGGGTTCCTCGTCCATCCGTAGCCCTCGGGGGTCGTGATGAGGCCGATGTCGACGAGCGTCTTGTTGATGATGCCGAAGTAGGGCTCGAGCCCGTAGTAGAAGACCAGTGTCGTCATGACGACCGAGGCGGCCCACGGGATGATGACCGCGAGCCGCACGATGCGCCGACCGGGGAACGCCTTGTTGAGCAGTTGCGCCAGGGCGAGCGAGATGAGCACCGCCGCGACGACGACCACGACCACCCAGACGATGGTGCGGAGGAAGATCGGCCAGAAGTGCGGGAACGCGAAGACCTCGGCGTAGTTCGCGAATCCGACCGAGCCCTTGTCGATGCCCGAGACCGAGATGTCGCGCGTGGAGTTGTAGAACATCACGGCGGCCGGGAACATCACGACGCCGACGATGAGCAAGAGGGCGGGCGAGATCCACGGGAGGGCGGCGAGCAGGTCGCGCGCGCCGCTTCGTGGCTTCTCGACCGAGCGGAGGTCGCCGCCGGGGCGGGGACGGCGCTGGGCCGCCCCCGCCCCGGGGACCGATGGCGTATCGGTCGTGGTGATCATGATGAGGTACTCACCGTTTCCTCAGAGGTGATGGGTGATGGCGGGGCGCATCAGCCAGCGTCGGCCTGCGCCTGGATCTCGGCCAGGACCTCCGCGGCGGGCTTCGACTGGATCTGCCCGAAGAGAGACTTGAACGCGCCATTCGTGGCCGACCACGCCGGGTTGGTGCTGGGGTAGAACTTAGCGCCCGGCAGCACGTCGAGGAACGGCTTCAGCGATGCCTCGCCCGAGAGCTGCTCGGCACCCGACTTGGTGGTGGGAAGGAACCCCTCGGCCTGCACCCACGGCACGTACACGTCGGCCGAGTAGTAGTAGTCGAGGAACTTCGTGATCGCCTCCTGCTTGTCGCCGCCGTTCTTGAACGCCATGAGCTGATCCATGACGCCGAGGGTGAACGGGCTGCCGTCGCGCGTGGGGATGGGCACGATCGAGTAGTCGAGGTCGGGGTTGCCCTCCGCGATCTGGCCGACGGTCGGCGGAAGCCCCACCTGCATGCCGATCTTGCCCTGGACGAAGATGTCCATGAGCGGCGAGCGATCGGTCGATCCGGGATCGGCCTGCGTCGCGCCGGCGTCGATCATCTTCTTGATCTGCTCGGCACCGGGAAGGTTGGACGGGTCGTCCACGGTGATCTTCTCGGCGTCGCCGAAGGTTCCGCCGCCGCCCCACAGCCAGATGGCCGCTTCTGCCTGGGCCTCTTCTGAGCCAAGGGGCATGCCGTAGCCGGCGATGCCGCCGCCGAGCCCCGAGATCTTCGTCGCGGCGTCGAGCAGCTCATCCCATGTGGTGGGCGCGGCGTCCACGCCGGCCTGCTCGAGCAGTTCGTTGTTGACGAAGAGAGCGCGCGCTGAGGCGATCAGGGGCAACGCGTAGGCCGTGCCGTCGACTTCGGCGTTCGCGATGAACGACTCCTGGAAGTCGCTGAAGGTCTCGGGCGAGACGACGTCCTGCGCCGGATACAGCAGGTCATCGGCCGCGAATCCTGCGAAGGGGCCGCCGTTGTAGATGTCGGGAGCCTGGCCGCCCTGGATCTTCGTGGCGAGCACGCTCTCGAGGTTGTCCCACGACTGCACCTCGAGATTCACCGAGATGTCGGGGTTCTCGCTCTCAAAGCCCTCGATGACCTCTTCCCAGAGGCTCTGAGTGGCATCGGAGTAGCTCGGGACGAGAAGGTTGAGCGACGTGCTGCCTCCCTCGGCATCACCGCCGCTGCCACCGGATTCGCTGAACCCGCAGGCCGCGAGCGAGAGCGATGCGGTTGTCGCGACCGCGATGGCGGCGAACCGTTGCGACTTCTTCATTCGTGTTTCCTCACTGTGTTGTGGACCACGGCCGCTGCGGATCGCCGCGCCGTTTCGGAATGATGGAAGCTTGTCGCATGCACTGATCTGACTGTATATGACCAGTAACACGCACTTTCCGTCATGCTGTGCTCACGATCATCGCCGAACTCAATCGCGTCGTCAAGCGCCAATTATGGGAGCCATAGCGGCACTCTGCGTCGCATGGCGTGGCGCACTCCGCCGACTTCGACCATGCGGATGATTGGTAGACACCATGGGCAATCATTTGCAATCATTGATCTCGCTCTCAACTTTCACATGGAGGATCAGATGACTCAGCCCGCCGGCGTCTCGCCGCATGCGCTCAAGAATCCCGACGCAAGTGCCTCGCCCGGGGCCCACATGGCCGAGGAACTCGCCTCCCAGCCCGACATCTGGGCTTGCGCGGCATCGCTCCACGGCGAGCAGGGAATGCTGCCGCGGCACGGCACCCGCATCGCGGTGGTCGGCTGCGGAACCTCGTGGTTCATCGCCCAGGCCTACGCGTCGCTCCGCGAGCAGCGAGGAAGAGGCGAGACGGACGCCTTCGCGGCTTCGGAGGCCTTCGTTGATCGGGATTACGACGCGGTCGTGGCGATCACCCGCTCTGGAACGACGACCGAGGTGCTCGAACTCATGGATCGCCTTCGCGGACGCGTGCGCACGGTGGGCGTCATCGGCGACCCCGAGTCGCCCCTCGTCGATCTCGTCGACGATGCCGTGACGCTGCCCTTCGCCGACGAGCGATCGGTCGTGCAGACGCGATTCGCGACTACGGCGCTCGCGCTCTTCCGGGCCTCTCTGGGCGAGAGCCTCGACGACGCGGTCTCCGACGCGCGCCAAGCGGTCTTGGAGGAGCTCGACCCCGTGCTGGTCGCATCGGATCAGTTCACGTTCCTCGGTCGTGGGTGGACGGTGGGCCTCGCCCACGAGGCGGCCCTCAAGATGCGCGAGGCCTCACAGTCGTGGACGGAGTCCTACCCCGCCATGGAGTACCGGCACGGTCCGATCGCGATCGCCGCACCCGGTCGCACCGTCTGGCACTTCGGCGAGCCGCCCGCCATGCTCGCGAGCGACGTGCTCGCCACGGGAGCGCGCTTCGAGTGCCGGTCGGTCGATCCGATGGCCGAACTCGTCCGCGCCCAGCGAGTCGCCCTGGCACGCGCGTCCGCGCGCGGCCTCGACGCCGACGCGCCCCGCAACCTGACGCGCTCCGTCGTGCTCGGAGGCTAACGATGTCGAAGCCCACGGCGTCGGCGCTGCCTCTGGGCGCAGGCGAGGTGGTGCTCGCCTTCGACGTCGGCGGAACTGATATGAAGTCGGCGCTCGTCGACGGCGAAGGCCGCGTGCTCGGACTGAGCCGCACGCCGACGCCGCTCGACGGCGATCGCACCTCCATCGCGATCATCGGCCGCGTCGCAGAACTCGCCTCCGACCTCGTCTCGGCGCATCCCGACAGCCGACCCGTGGCCGCCGGCCTGATCGTTCCGGGCATCGTCGACTCGGAACGAGGAGTCGCGGTGTACTCGAGCAATCTCGGATGGCGCGATGCTCCGCTGCGCGAGCTCGCCGCGCGAGCCCTCGGCCTCCCCGTGGCATTCCACCACGACGTGACCGCCGCGAGCTGGGCCGAGCACCGACTCGGAGCGGCGCGCTCCTTCGACGACGTGGTGGTGCTCATCATCGGAACGGGGATAGCCGGGTCGCTCATCCTGGGCGGCCGACCGCACCTCGGCGGCGGATTCGCGGGAGAGGTCGGGCACTCTCCCGTCGCGGAGACCCCCGTGTGCGTGTGCGGCGGCCGCGGCTGCCTCGAGGCCATCGCATCGGCCGGTGCCATCGCCCGCCGTTACGCGAGCAGCGGCGGCGAGCAGGTCGCAGGAGCGCGCGACGTGCTGGCGCGCGCCGAGGCGGGCGATGTTCTAGCGCGAGAGATCTGGGATTCCGCGATCGATGCCCTCGCCTTCGCGATCGCGCAACTGGCCGCGACGGTCGCCCCGGAGGCGATCGTGATCGGAGGCGGCCTCTCTCGCGCTGGCGAGCGGCTCTTCACGCCGCTCGCCGCGCGGGTAGACGAGCGCCTGAGCTTCCAGCGCCGGCCTCGACTGGTGCCCGCCCAGCTCGGCGGCGACGCGGGGCTTCTCGGCGCAGCGCTCATCGCGCGCGAGAGCGCACTCGCATGATCCTCACCGTCACGCCGAACCCGGCGATCGACCTCACTTGGCGAGTCTCGCGACTCGCTCCGGGAACCACCCACCGCATGCCCACGGGCACCTCCCGCGCAGGAGGCAAAGGCCTCAACGTCGCGCGGGTGCTGCTCCAGACGGGCCACGAGGCTCTCGTGCTCGCTACGGCGGGTGGCGCGACCGGAGACGAGTTGCGAGACGACCTCACCGAATCGGGCGTGCCGCACAGGCTCATCACGACGGGGGGTCGCACGCGTCGGAGCCTCGCGATCGTCGACGCCGGCGATGGCACCACGACCATCTTCAACGAACTCGGCGAAGCTCTCGCCGCCGACGAGTCGACGGCCTTCGCCGCCACCGCGGCGAAGCTCGGATCGTCAGCGCGCGCGGTCGCGATCTGCGGCAGCCTCCCGCTCGGATTCGGCGCCGACGAACTCGCGTCGCTCGTCAGCCTCCTCGTGGCCGACCGAATCCCGGTCGTGGTCGACACGAGCGGGCCTGGAATACTCGCGGCCGCCCGAGCTGGCGCCCACGCTCTCAAGCCGAACCAGCACGAACTCGCGGAGGCGACCGGCCTCGACGATCCGGTGGAGGGCGCGCGATTCCTGCTCGGGCTCGGCGCGCGCCTCGTGCTCATCTCGCTGGGCGCCGACGGGCTGCTCGTCGTAGCGGAAGCAGGGGCCGCCGTTCGGGCCCGATTGCCTCGAGCCCTGAGCGGAAACGCGACAGGCGCAGGTGACGCTGCGGTCGCCGCTATCGCGACCGCTCTCGCAGGCGGCGGCGACCTCTGGTCCGATTCGCCGGCTGCCGACGCCGCCCGTGTCGAGCTCGCTCGCCGCGCGACGGCGTGGTCGGCCGGCGCCGTGCTCATGCCGCTCGCCGGAGAGATCTCCGCCGACCACGTCGCACTCGCCGACGAGGTTCAGATCACTACGATCGACGAGGAACGACGATGACTTTGACCTCCACCCGCACGCTCCTCGACGAGGCACACTCCGCCGGACGCGGAATCGGCGCGTTCAATGTGGTGCACCTCGAGACTGCCGAGGCGCTCGCCGGAGCCGCCGAGGATGCCGGCCTGCCGGTCATCCTGCAGCTCTCCGAGAATTGCGTTCGATATCACGGCGGATTCGAGCCGATCGCACTCGCGACCCTCGCAATCGCCGAGGCTTCGACGGCCCGAGTGGCCGTGCACCTCGATCATGCCGAGGACCCCGAACTGGCGCTGCGGGCGATCGACCGAGGCTTCGGATCGGTGATGTACGACGGCGCGAAGCTCGACTTCGCCGAGAACGTGGCAGTCACGCGCCGCGTGGTGGAGCGGGCGGATGCCGCGGGTGCGCTCGTCGAGGCCGAGCTCGGCGAGATCGGCGGCAAGGACGGGGCTCATGCTCCCGGGGTGCGCACTCATCCCGATGAGGCGGCGCGATTCGTCGCCGAGACCGGAGTGGGCGCGCTGGCGGTCGCGGTCGGTTCATCGCATGCCATGACCGAGCGGGTCGCGGCCATCGATCTCGCACTCGTGGCGAGGCTCGCTGATGCGGTACCCGTTCCCCTCGTGCTGCACGGATCATCGGGCGTCTCCGACGACATGATCCAGCGCGGCATTCGAGCGGGGCTCACCAAGATCAATGTGTCGACCCATCTCAACAGCGGTTTCACGGGCGCGATACGCGCTTACCTGAATCGGAACCCCGCCACCGTAGACTCGCGAACATACATCTCAGCGGGCCGAGAAGTGGTGCGCGAGGAGGCCGCCCGCCTCCTCGCGGTCTTCGCCTCGATCACTAGGGGAACCCGATGAATCGCGCCGAGCGTCTCAGCGCCGTGCTCGGCCTGCTCGCCGAGACGGGGCAGGTCGAAGTCGACCAGATCGTCGAGCGCCTCGACGTCTCGCCGGCGACCGCTCGCCGCGACCTCGATGCGCTCGCCGAGCAGCAGCTTCTCACCCGCACGCGGGGAGGCGCGGTCGCCCATTCGGTCGCCTACGACCTGCCGATCCGCTACAAGCACCAGCAGAACCCCGAAGCGAAGGCCGCGATCGCCCGCGCCGCGAGCGCTCTCGTGCCCCGAGGAGCAGTGGTGGGACTCTGCGGTGGTACGACGGCAACGGCGATCGCGGGCGCGCTCATGTCACGCGCCGACATCATGGAACCGTCGCCCGAACCGAGCGTCACGGTCGTGACCAATGCGGTCAACATCGCCATGCAGCTCGCGATGCGGCCGCAGATCAAGACGGTCGTCACCGGCGGAGTCGTGCACGCACGCTCGTACGAGCTCGTAGGCGCCTACGTCGATGCGGTGCTCGGCAGCGTCACGCTCGACCTCGCCTTCATCGGTGTCAACGGCATCGACGCCGTCGTCGGGCCCACGTCGCATGACGAGCGCGAGGCTGCGGTGAACGCGCTCATGGCATCTCGAGCGACCCATGCGGTGCTCGTCGCCGATGCGTCGAAGATCGACAAGCGCGCGTTCGCCGCGATCGGGCATCCCCGGCTGTTCTCGACGATCATCACGGACTCGTCGGCGACGGCCGAGCAGCGTCAGAGGCTCTCCGACAGCGGCTACGAGGTGATCATCGCGTAGATGGACTCCTCCACTACCGTCATCCACTCCGCCCGCGTCATCTCCGACGGCAGGTCGACGCCTGACTCTTGGGTGCGGTTCGAGGGCCAGCGCATCCAGTCGCGCGGCGTCGACGATGCGTGGCGCGCCGAAACCCGACCGGGCGACGCGGTCATCGACGGCTCGGGTCGCACGCTCGTTCCGGGCTTCATCGACCTCCACTGCCACGGCGGGGGCGGCGCCTCTGTCGAGGATGGCTCGCTCGCTATCGAGCGGATTCTCGACCTCCACGGAGCTCATGGCACCACCCGTTCGGTCCTCTCGCTCGTGACAGCGCCCATCGACGCACTCGCTGCTCGCCTCGAGACGATCGCTGAGGTCGCGGCGACCGAGCCGCGCGTGCTCGGCGCGCACCTCGAAGGCCCCTTCCTCGATCGGGAGTTCCGAGGCGCGCACGACCCGGCCTTCCTACGCGCCGCCGATGACGGGGCCGTCGACGAGCTGCTCGCCGCCGCGGGCGGGGTCCTGCGGCAAGTGACGATTGCACCCGAGCATGCGGGAGCAGCATCGGCCATCGCACACTTCATCGATGCTGGCGTCGTCGTCGCGGTCGGTCATACCGGTGCCGACTTTGCCACGGCGCGACGAGCCTTCGATGCGGGAGCGTCTCTGCTGACCCATGCCTTCAACGGAATGCGAGGCATCCATCATCGTGCGCCAGGGCCGGTGCTGGCGGCCTTGCAGTGCGAGCACGTGACGCTCGAGGTCATCAACGACGGAGTGCACGTGCACCCCGCCGTCGTGAGTCTCGCCTTCGCAAGCGCCTCGGGGCGGATCGCCCTGATCACCGACGCGATGGCCGCTGCCGGCTCCGTCGACGGCGCTTATCGTCTCGGATCCCTCGATGTGATCGTCAACGACGGCGTCGCGCGAGTGGCGGACGGCGGCTCGATCGCCGGGTCGACTCTGACCCAGGACGCAGCGCTCCGTCGTGCGGTCGCCGACTGCGGCATCGCTCTGGTCGATGCCGTCGCGGCCCTCACCTCGGTGCCGGCGAAGGCGATCGGCCGCGGCGCCGAGTTGGGCCGCCTCGAGCCCGGCTTCGCCGCCGACGCCGTGCTGCTCACGGACGACCTCGAAGTGGATCGCGTCTGGGCGTCCGGCACGCAACTGTTCTCCGCCGTGTTGGACTGACGAGAAGCGTTCCGCGACCCCATCGGCGTGTGGTTCGCGGGGCCGACTGGGCCGCGCGTCGACCGGTGGCGCGCCGCGCGCCCCGGAGCGAGCGGTTGCGCCGTCCGCACCGAATGCCGTGCATGACCTCGTCGCAGCGCGCTTTCGTCGCTCTCGCCCTGCTCGGTGCGAGCATCGTGCATCTGGCGGTCGCGGCGAGCGGCGTCGCGGCACCCGCCGCGCTGCTGCTCGGCGCTCTCGGCATCGCCGAGGCTGCCGGCGTTGCCCTCGTGGCGCGCAGCGCGCTCGGCACCCGGCCCGCGGCGCTCGCCGCCCTGCTCTTGGTGCCGCTCGCCGTGCCGACGGGCGCGCTCACGATCGCCGATCTGCTCGAGCGCCCCGATCTCGTCGCCGCGCTCACGCGGCCCGCTCTGCTGGGCGCAGCGGCGCTCACCCTCGGCGGCGCGCTCGTCGCCGGCGCCGCCTCGCGCCGACTGCGCATGGCCGGCGCGTCGGCCGAGGGATTCGATGCGGATGCCCGCCGCTCCTCCGGCGCGCGGCCGGCGACCCACGCGCGGCCGGCCCTCGCGATCGCGCTCGGCGTGCTCGTCGCCGCCGCGATCACGGGATCCGCCGTCGCCGCGTCGCGCATCCCGCCGGATGCCGACGCGACCGCACCCCTCGTCGAGCCCGCCGCGATCGACTCCGAGGCGGAACCAGCAGGGCCGCGCATCACCGCCGGACATGAGGGCCATGGCCGGCCCTGACCCGCTCTATCGCCGCACGAGCCCCCGCACCGGGTCGGCGGTCACGGGAATCGGATCGCACAGCTCGCCGACGAACTCGCCGTCGACGTGGTCGATGAAGCCGATGAGATGCCAGCCCGAGACCGGGTCGTGCACGAGTCGGCCCGCGTAGATCTCGTCGAAGCGCTCGGCCCGCGTGAAGTCGAGATCGTCGAGCCGCTCGCCGCAGACCACCGAGAACGTTCCCGACACACGGCCCTCGCGCTCGAGCCGGTCGGGCGCGTACTCGCGCCACCCGCAGCAGAAGAGCACGATCGGCACGCCGTCGACGATCTCGAACTGGAAGACCTCGAGCTGCCCGAAACCCTGCCCGGGCGGCGAGAGCGGCGGCTGCACGGTCCAGTTCAGGAGGTCGTCCGAGGTGGCGTGGCCCATGACTCCTCGCGAACGCGGGTCTCCGGCGTTCGCGCGCGCGGTGATCAGCATGTGCCACGTGCTCTCGTCGGCGAAGCGGAACACCCAGGGGTCGCGCCACGCCTCGTCATGCCAGAGCTCTAGATCGAGGCGCTCGTAGTGACGCGGGTCGGCCGTCACGAGCGCCTCGGTCGACACCTTCGTCCAGGTCTCGAGGTCGGTCGATCGTGCGGCGCCGATCGACTGCACGTCTCCGCCGTCCTCGCGGCTCGTCCCGGTGTAGAACATCCACCACACGCCGTCGTCGTCGCGCACGACTGAGCCCGTCCAGGTCGTGTAGCTGTCGAAGGCGGGCGACTCGCTCACGATGAGCGCGTCGCGAACGACGGTCCACGTGACGAGGTCGTCTGACACGGCGTGGCCGACGATGGGGTGGCGGTGCCGCCGCTCGGGGTCGCCGAGCGCGCGACTGGCGTGCAGGTAGAAGGCGTGGTGGCGAGTGCCGTCGAAGACGTACCACGAGTCCCAGATCCATTTGTCGGGAAGTCGAAGAGCCATGGAGGGGGTCAGCCTTTCACGCCGGATGAGGCGATCGACGCGACGAACGCGCGTTGGAACAGCAGGAACATGACGAGCACGGGCAGGGTGATGATCGTCGTGTAGGCCATGATCTGGCCCCACTCGACGTTCTCTTGGAAGAAGTACTGCAGCCCCACCTGGATCGGGCGCAGATCCTCCTTCTGCACCGTCATGATGGGCCAGAGGTAAGCGTTCCAGACGGGCAGGAAGGTCAGGATGGCGGCGGTCGCGACGACGGGGCCGGCGAGCGGCATGACGATGGTGCGGTAGACCCGCCACCAACTCGCCCCGTCGACCATCGCCGCCTCGTCGAGTTCGCGCGGGATCGACTTGAAGTACTGCGCGAACAGGAAGATCGAGAAGGCGTTCGCCACGAAGGGCAGGATCTGCACCGCGTAGGTGTTCATGAGCCCCTCTTGGAACTGCAGCCCCGCCGAGTCGATCGAGAACCAGGGCAGTCGCGAGACGAGGAACACCATGGGGATCGCGATCGTCTCGAAGGGCACGATGAGTGTCGCGATGAGCAGGCCGAGCACGACGGTCTGACCGCGCCACCGAACCCGCGTGAGCGCGAAGCCCGCGAGGCTGTTGACGACGAGGCCGAGGCCGACCACGAGCGCCGAGGTGAACGCCGAGTTGAGCAGGAACTGCGCGACGGGCACGCGCGCGAAGACTCCGACGTAGTTGTCGAGCGAGACATCGCCGGTCGGCAGGAAGGCGTTCATGGTCTTGAGGTCGAGGAAGATCTGGTCGTCGGGTTTGAGCGACGACACCGCCATGAACACCATGGGGAACGAGAACGCCATGAGCAGCAGCGCGCCGACGGCCCAGTAGACGACGGGCAGCCAGAGCCGGCGGTGCAGTGCGCCGAGGGGTCTAAGGGTCATCGCGATCAGTCCTTCTCTCGAGTCAGGCGCCGTTGGATGAGCGAGATCGTCAGCACGAGCACGAAGAACACGACGGCGATCGCCGAGCCGTACCCCATCTGCTGCTTGCCGTACCCGGCGGTGAAGGCGTGGAAGACGAGGGTCTGGGTCGAGTCGAGCGGACCGCCCTGCGTCATGACGTTGATCTGCACGAAAAGACCGAGCGCGGCGATCGTGATCGTGATGAGCACGAACACCGCCGTGTGACGCAGCCCCGGCCAAGTGACGCTCGTGAAGCGCCTCCAGGCTCCCGCGCCATCGAGTCGCGCTGCCTCGTAGAGCTCGCCGGGGATCGTCTGCAGGCCCGAGAGCCAGATGATCATGTGGAACCCGACCGCTTGCCAGATCGACATGACGATGATCGACGGCAGCGCCGTCTGCGGGTTCGCGAGCCAGTCAACGAACTCGTAGCCCGGGATCACCGAGGCGAGCACTTGGTTGATCAGACCGTCGCGCTGGTACATGAACAGCCACAGGATCGACACGACGACCATCGAGGTCACGACGGGGATGAAGATCACGGTGCGGAAGAGGTTGCTGCCGCGCATGCGCAGATTGACGAAGAGCGCGAGGGCCAGAGCGAGCCCCGCTTGCACGGGGACGACGACGATGACGAACAGGAACGTGTTGAGCAGGGCCTTCCAGAAGATCGGGTCGCCGACGAGCAGGTAGGTCTTGCTCGAGGCGTCGCCCGACTGCCAGCTGCCCAGTTCGGACTTCTTGAGCACCGGATCGGCTTCGGCCTGCAGCTCGCGCGCCGAGGGGTAGACGGGCTCGCCGTCGTCGCCACGCTCGATCGCGCCGCTCGCATCGCGCTCGACGTCGACGGTGGCGATCTCGACGCCGAGGAGGCGCTGGAAGTTCTGGATGCCGACGAACTCGGGGGCGCCCTGCGCGATGAGCTTCGCGTTGGTGAATGACAGGGCGAAGGCCAGCAGCGTCGGGATGACGAGGAAGATCAGCAGCAGCAGGGCGGCGGGGGCGATCGCCGCGAGGCCGAATCGGGCCTCGGCGCGACGCGTGCGGTGCGCGCCGGCGCGCGGGGGCCTGGTGGTGTCCATGACGGTGTCTCCAGTCGACGACGGGGTCGGGAGTCGAGGGGGCGGCGCGGAGGCCGCGGGCTGGGCTCGGGGGCGGCCTGTGCCGACCGCCCCCGAGCCGTGCGGGACTACTCGTAGTAGTTGTTGGCGGCGAGATCGGCGTTGATCTCGTCGACCGCGGCGTCGAGCGCGCGCTGCACGTCGGCGCCGTTCATGATGTCGGCAGCGGCCTTCTCGAAGACCTTCGCGATCACCGGGTAGGCGGGAGTCGCCGGGCGGATGAGGGCCAGGGTCGCGCTGTTCTCGACGAACTGCAGGTAGGGGCTGCCGGGCTGGAAGAGATCGGACTCGGCCGCGGCCTCGGCGGTCGCCGGGATGTTCCCGGTCTCGTTGCTGAAGCGCACGAGCCATTCCTTCTGCAGGGCGAAGTCGATCCACGCCTGAGCGGCTTCGGGGTTCTCGCACGCCGACGAGATGCCCCACTGCCAGGATGCGGCGCCGATCTTCGCACCGGCGCCGAAGTCGGGCGTCGGCAGGAACAGCACGTCGTCGAAGGTGTCGGCGGCGGTCTTGGCGGCCCAGATGCCGTTGAACTGCATCGCCACCGTGCCCTCGGCGAAGCGCTCGCGGTCGGCGCTCTCCTTCGTGCTCACGTAGCCCTGCTCGAAGAGCCCCTGCCACCACTCGCCCCAGGCGATCGCCTCCGGCCCGTTGAGCACGCCCTCGGCGGTCTCGAACGAGTCGCGATCGATGAGGTCGCCGCCGAAGGACTGCAGGAACGGGCTGAAGGCGTAGGGGTACCACTCCCCCGTCCATCCGGTGCCCATGTCGAGGGCGTTCTCGAACTCGCCCGAGCTCTGCAGCGTCGCGAGAGCGGCGTCGAACTCCTCGCCCGTCCAGGGCTCGTCGACGGTCGGCACGCGGATTCCGAACTCCGACAAGATCGACTCGCGCGTCACGATCGCGGTCGCGGCGTCGTAGAGCCCGACCGAGTAGAGGGTGTCGTCGTAGTAGCCCTTGACGCCGCCGATGAGCGACTCCTCCACGGCGGAGTCGACCGTGAGCGGCGCGAGGTAGCCCGCGTACGCCCAAGCGGGCATGACGGGACCGTCGACGTCGAGGATGCACGGCAGGTCGCCGGCCGCGGCGGCTCCGACGATCGCGTCGTTGTACGAGGCCTGCGGAAGGTCTTCGATCGACACCGCGTACTCGCTCTGCGATTCGTTGAAGGCCGTCGTGAGCTCTTCGATGAGCGCGATCTCGGCAGGGTTGCCCGCGGCGTGCGTCCACAGCGAGACGTCGACGGGCCCCGACGACGAGGCGCCGGGGGACGAGCAGGCCGAGAGGGCCAGAGAGGCGACGGCGACGAGAGCGACGCTCGCGCCCGGCTTCGAGAACTTCATTGTTTTCTCCTTGGATGGTGGCCAGTGAACCGATCTCTGTTTCGATTTAGTAAATCGGTTTAGATGCACAGTACGTGCTCTAGAGTGAAGGGGCAAGCGAGCCGGGTAACGTTCCGATAACGCACCGGTGCTCGCGGCGGGGAGGGGCGGCATGGCGGCTCGGCGTGTGACGCAAGCGGAGGTCGCTGCGGCCGCGGGCGTGTCGAAGACGGCGGTGAGCTTCGCGCTCAACGACCCCGAAGGCGGTCGGCTCTCGACCGAGACCGTCGAGCGCGTGGCGCGCATCGCCCGCGAGCTCGGCTACCGCCCCAATCGCACCGCGCGCTCGTTGCGCACGAAGCAGAGCGAGAGCATCGGCTTCCTCTCGCACGACGTCACCATCACCCGCTTCGCGATGGGCATGATCTCAGGCGCCCTGCACGAGGCGAACGCCCACGAGCAGACGCTGCTCATCACCGAGCGCAACGTCGACTCGACCCCGGCGAGCGCCGCCCTCGACCAGGGCCACGCCCTGGCCGCCCTGCTCGACCGGCAGATCGACGGGCTCATCGTCGCCGAGATGGGCACACGCCTCATCGAGCGCCCCGACGTGCCCGCCTCTCTGCCGCTCGTGTTCCTCAACTGCCTCGGCCCGCCCGAGCATCCCTCGGTGCTGCCCGCCGAGGTCGAGGGCGCGCGCTCGGTCGTGCAGGCGCTGCTCGCCTCGGGCGACCGCGAGGGCATCATCGTCGTCGGCGCCGACCGCGAGCTCGAGACCGATCCCCGAGTGTCGGTGACGATCGGCGATCGCCTCGCGACGATCCGCTCGGAGCTGCGATCCGGCGGCGTCGCATCGTGGACCGAGCTTCCGGCGCGGCACTGGACGGTCGACGCCGGCTACGCGCTCATGTCTCATCACCTGCGCGAGAGCCCAGGCGAGGTGCGCGGGGCCGTCGCCCTCAACGACCGCCTCGCCTTCGGCATCTACCAGGCCTGCCAGGAGGCGGGCCTGCGCGTGGGCATCGATCTCTCGGTCGTGTCGTTCGACGACGACGAGATCTCGACGAGTCTGCGCCCGGGGCTCACGACCGCCGCGCTGCCCTACGTCGAGATGGGCGAGACGGCCGTGCGCCTGCTGCTCGACGAGAACGCCGAACCGGGCGTGCACCGCATCGCGATGCCGCTGCGCGAGCGCGAATCGGTCAGGCGGCCCGAGGCCCGCTGACGGCAGAGCGCCGCACGCCGAGGCTCACGCCGAGGCGATCGCGCGCCCGATGGCCGGATCGACGTCGGCCATGAAGCGCCGCACGTCGGCGTCGACGATGACGTCACTCGGCCGCAGCCCGCGCGTCAGGTAGAGGCCCTCGATCGACCGGATGCGCGACAGCGCCACGTACGCCTGCCCGGGCGCGAACGCGCGCGGTCCGAGGTCGACGATCGCCTGGTCGTACGTCGAGCCCTGCGACTTGTGGATCGTCACGGCCCACGCGAGCCGCAGCGGGAACTGCGTGAACTCCGCCACGACGTCCTTCGTCACGCGCTTCGTCGCCGCCGAGTACGTGTAGCGGTACTTCTCCCACACCGCCGGCAGCACCTCGAAGCTCTCGCCGTCGACCTCGACCCACACCGTCTTTCCGATGCGCTCGACCGTGCCGAGAGTGCCGTTGACCCAGCGCGGGGTCCCGTCGCCGCCCGTGTCGTTGCGCAGGAACATGACCTGCGCGCCGATCTTCAGCTCGAGGGTCTCGTCGGCGGGGTAGCCGCCGCGCCCGCCGAACTCGCCCGCGATGTCGGCGCGCGCGGTCTTCGGGGCTCCGGGCAGGCGGCGCAGGGCATCCGTATTGATGCGCGTGACGGTCGCATTCGTCGTCGCGAGGGTCAGGATGCCCTCCGCCGGGGCGGGGCGCGCGCCGGCCTCGTTGAGGGCGCGCCCGATCTCCGGTGTGACCTCCCCGTGGCGGACGGCCGAGAGCATCGCGCGGAAGGCCTCGTCCTGCTGGCGGTGGATGGTCTGCAGCTCGACGATGCGAAGGTCGGCCTCGCGCCACACCTTCGCGTCGAAGAACCACATCGAGCGGTAGTGGTCGGCGTAGTAGGCGCGCTCGCCCTCGTCGCGGCCCGGCACGGGCGCGAGCTGGTACGGGTCGCCGAAGAGCACGACCTGCGCGCCGCCGAAAGGCTCGTGCGGGCGGCGGCGCGACTGGCGCAGGCGGCGATCGATCGCATCCATGAGGTCGGCGCTCACCATCGAGATCTCGTCGATGACGATCGTGTCGACCTCGCCGAGGAGGCGCGCGAGCTGCGGCGGGCTCTCGAGCTCCTGGTCGGCGATGAGCCCGATCGGCAGCCGGAACAGCGAGTGGATCGTCTGCCCGCCGACGTTGAGCGCCGCGACGCCCGTCGGCGCGCAGACGATGACGGTGCGGTCGGTCGCGTCGAGGAACGCCTGCAGCAGCGTCGACTTGCCCGTGCCGGCGCGCCCCGTGACGAAGACGTGGTCGCGCGTCGACTCGATGAGCTCGAGCACGGCCCGCTGCTCTGCGGCGAGGCCGCCGTCGGGTCGATCGGGCATGCCAGCCAGGGTACTGCGCCCGAGGCGGGCATCCCGCCCGCACCTAGGCTGATGCGCATGGCGAGGCGAGGGATGCTCTGGGGAGGGATCATCGCCGCCTCCGTCGCGATCGCGGGGCTCGCGATCGCGGCCGCGGTCGCCGACGCGACGAGCCCGGAGCGCACCGTCCGCGACTACCTCGCCGCGCTCGCCTCCGACGACCTCGCGACGGCCGCCGCGCTCGCGGGTCTCGACGCCGACGACCTCGACCGGCTCGGCGGCATGCCCCTCGGCGACGCGGGCACGGCCGACGTCGCCGAGGTCGTCGACGTCGTCGAGCTCGGCCCGCGCACCCGCATCGTCACGGCGCGCTTCGGCGAGCGCGGCGTCGACGTCGTCCCCGTGACGTTCGAGCTCGAGGCCGCGCCGTTCGGTCCGTTCACGCGCTGGGTGCTGAGCGAGCCGCCCCTCGCCGAGGTCGCCGTCGCCGCCGACCGCCACGACGAGGTGGTGGTGAACGGGATGCCGCGCTCGGCCGAGCGCGCGGGCGGGGCCGTGCGGGTCGTCGGCTTCATCCCGGCGCGACTCGAGGCCGGGATCGCGAGCCCGTACCTCGACGGCGCGACGGTGCGCGCGCGCTTCGGCGCGGCATCCGCCGCCGGAGCGCTCGTCGTGGAGGTCGCGCCGTCACCGCGGCTGCAGCGGGCCGTCGAGCGCGAGGTCGAGGCGTTCCTCGCCGAGTGCGTCGCGCAGCGCGTGCTGCAGCCGGCGGGCTGCCCGTTCGGCATCGCGGTGCCCGACCGGCTCGTCGATCCGCCGCAGTGGCGGGTGAGCGTGCCGCCCGTCGTGTCGCTCGTGCCGGGCGCGAGCGCGGGCGAGTGGGCGATCGAGGGCGGCGTGACCGTGCGCGTCGCACTGCGCGTTCAGCGGCTCATCGACGGGGTGATCGAGTATCGCGATGAGGCGGCCGTCGCGATCGTGCGCGGCACCGTCGCGCTCGACGACGATGGGGCGACGATCGCGATCGCGCCGCCGGAGGACGAAGTCGGCTAGCGCGACTCGTCGCGGGTCGCGCGCTGGGCGAGCATCGCGTTGTAGGCCTTGAGCTCGGCGTCGTCGTCACGATCGGCCTGCCGGTCGCGGCGCTTGGACTCGCGCGAGTCGTCGCGGCTCCACATCACCGCGACGAGGATGGCGAGGGCGAGGGTCGGGATCTCGCCGACGCTCCACGCGATCTCGCCGCCGCGGATCTGATCCGCGATCGGGGTGTCGCCCCACTCGCGGCCCATCGCGCCGAACCACTCCGGCAGCAGCAGGCTCGTGCCCGTGATGAGCGAGAGCCCGAAGAAGGCGTGGAAGGCCATCGTCGCGAGCAGGATCATGAGCCGCACCGGGTACGGCGGCCGGTACGGCGCGGGGTCGACTCCGATGAGCGCGTTGACGAAGAAGTAGCCGCTCAGCAGGAAGTGCAGGATCATCCACTGGTGGCCGAGGTGGTCGCTCACGGCCCACGAGAACAGCGGCGAGTAGTAGAAGACGAGCAGCGAGACCGCGAAGATCACCGAGGCGACGATCGGGTGGCCGACGATCGACGCGAAGCGCGAGTGCACGATCGCGAGGATCCACTCACGCGGCCCGCTCGAGCCGTCCTTCCGCACGTGGATCGCGCGCGCCGCGAGCGTCACGGGCGCCGCGAGCACGAGCAGCACCGGGATGCCCATGCTCAGCATCATGTGCCCGAGCATGTGCACGCTGAACAGGTAGCGCTCGTACACCGCGATGCCGCTGCTCGTGACGATGAGCAGCGCGACCATGCCCGCCACCCACAGGATCGACCGGTGCACGGGCCAGCGGTCGCCGCGGCGGTGCAGGCGCAGCACGCCGGCGACGTAGAAGAACGTGCCGAACGCGGCGAGCAGCGCCCACAGCAGGTTGAGGTCCCACTCCGTGAGCACGCGCCACGGCTCGAACGGCGGCGGCAGCGGCGCGCCCGTGAGCCACTCGGCGGGCGACGGGTCGGCGAGCTGATCGACGGGCACCTCGGGAACCGGAGAGGGCGTGCGCGCGAGCGCCGTCGCGAGCCCGCTCGCGATGCCCATGACCGCGAGTTCGACGACCACGATCGCCCAGAAGGATGCCCGGGGCGTCTTCTCGCGCACGACGCGACCGATGAGAACCCGCCGGTACGCCGCCCCGAACCCGCCGAGGGCGACGAGCGCCACGACCTTGCCGATGAGGATCGCGCCGTAGCCGCTCGCGAGACCCTCGAGCCCGCCGACGCGCAGCTGCGCGCTCACGAGCCCCGAGGCGGCGACGACGACGAAGGCGATGAGGGCGAGCGTCGAGTAGCGCGCGAGGACGACGGGCAGCCGGTCGCCGAGCTCGCGGCGCAGGAGCACGAGGGTCAGCAGCCCGCCGACCCAGACGGCGGCGAAGACCGAGTGCAGGTAGACGGCCGTGACGGCCGCGTCGTGATCGGCGGTGCCGCCCGCGTGGCCCTGCTGCGCGACCGGCCACAGGGTCGCGACGGCGAGCAGCCCGACGAACGCGAGCACGGCCTGCGAGCGGGCCGCGAAGCACAGCACTGTGACGGTCGCGGCCATGACGGTCGTCCAGAGCCAGGCGCGGCCGATGTCGGTCTCGCCGAAGAACGTCGCGAGCAGCCGGCCGAAGCGCTCGTCGAGGGCGATCGGCTCGAGGAAGACGCTGAGGAAGGTGAGGAAGCCCGCGACCGCGGAGGCGAGGGTCCAGAGCCCCGCCGCGCCGGCGGCGATGTCGAGCGCGCGGTGATGCTCGGGGCGCCCGGGCGCGAGCGCGATGAGGGCGAGCAGCAGGCCGCCGATCGTGGCGGCGGCCGCGAGGGTGAGGACGAGCTTGGCGACGGGGAGTCCGTATCGGACGACGGGCCCCGGGTCGGCGACGAGCGGAGCATCGGCTCCGCCGCCGAGCGCGAGCGCGACGACGAGGGTCAGCACCGCGGTCGTCAGCAGCGAGGCGAGGCCGAGAGCGCCCCAGGGCGAAATGCCCGTCGACTCGCGCGCGGGCGCCGTAGAGCGGGGCGCCGGGCGGGTCGAGGTCACGCCTCAAGGGTAGGCGAGCATCCTGGGGCGGCGATGACGGCGGGACGGGTATCCGCCCCTCGAACACGCGGTGCCGACGGCGCTGCGGCGCGTCCATCGGTCAGTTGTTGCCGCCGATCGGTGTCGCGGGCGCAACGAGTGACCGATAGACGTCAGAGACGGTGGGGATTGGGAGCGAGCGGGCGGGACGAGCGGGCGGGCGGGCGGGACGAGCGGACCGGTAGCGCTGCGCGGGAATCGCCCCCGAAATGCGCCTGCGGAATGCGAAGACGGGGACGACCCCGAAGGATCGTCCCCGTCTGCGAGACCGGTGAGGGTCGAACTACTTGGCGGCAGCCTTCAGCTTGCTGCCGGCGCTGATCTTCACGCCGTTCGACGCGGCGATCTGGATCGTCTCGCCGGTCTGGGGGTTGCGGCCCTGGCGGGCGGCGCGAGCGGTGCGCTCGACCGAGAGCCAGCCCGGGATCGAGACCTTGGTGCCCTTGCCCACGGCGTCGGACAGGACCGAGAACAGGCCGTCGACGACACGGTTGACGTCAGCCTGGCTCAGGCCCGACTCAGCGGCCACGGCGGCGACGAGCTCGGAACGGTTCATGGTGTCCTCCTCGGACGTCAAGTTCGGTGGAACGATCCGTGACCAGGGGATGGCCGCGAACCGCCTCGAAACTAGCACCAGTCCCGCGTGTTTCCGGGCTCATTCGCGGTTCGGGGCGTTGATTCGTCGTCGTTTTCGGCGTTTCGGGCCCGATCCGGCCCTCCTGGCTGGGAAAAGCACGAAAGGCGCCCCGAGAACGGGACGCCTTCCGCTGCCGACGATGCGGCGGGTGAGCCGGTTACCAGCTCGACTTCGTGATGCCGGGCAGCTCGCCGCGGTGCGCCATGTCGCGGAAGCGGACGCGCGAGATGCCGTACTGCTTGAGGTGACCGCGGGGACGGCCGTCGACGGCGTCGCGGTTGCGGACGCGGACGGGCGAGGCGTCGCGGGGCAGCTTCTGCAGCCCCTGGCGCGCGGCCTCGCGCGACTCGTCGGTGCCGGCCGGGTCGACCAGGGCCTTCTTCAGCTCGAGGCGCTTCGCGGCGTAGCGCTCGACGATGACCTTGCGCTGCTCGTTGCGCGCGATCTTGCTCTTCTTCGCCATTTCTTAGCGCTCCTCGCGGAATTCGACGTGCTTGCGGATGACCGGGTCGTACTTCTTGAGCACGAGACGGTCGGGGTCGTTGCGGCGGTTCTTGCGAGTCACGTAGGTGTACCCGGTGCCCGCGGTCGACCGGAGCTTGATGATGGGACGGACGTCCTGCTGCTTGGCCATTAGATCTTCTCCCCACGGGCCAGGAGATCCTTGACCACGGACTCGATGCCGCGGGCGTCGATGACCTTGATGCCCTTCGCCGACAGGGTCAGCGTGACGTTACGGCGAAGCGACGGCACGAAGTACGTCTTCTTCTGGATGTTCGGGTCGAACCGGCGCTTGGTGCGTCGGTGCGAGTGCGAGATGTTGTGCCCGAAGCCGGGAACGGCTCCGGTCACCTGGCAGACGGCTGCCATGGTTCCTCCAAATATTCGGCTACCGTGCGGCGAGCGCCGCACCCAAGGTCACTTGTCGGCACGCTGACACCGCCTGATCCGTTCGAGTAGCGGGTGAACGGGGCGGAGAGCGCACAGGAAGGGCGAATGATCGCCCGACACAATCGCCCAGCTTACGGCCTGGATGCCCGATCGACCAAGTCGGAGCAGCGCGCGCACACGCCGAAGATGTCGACGACGTGCTCGGCGCGCGTGAAGCCGTGCTCGGCGGCCGTGCGGCGCGCCCACTCCTCGACCGGCTGCGCCTCGATCTCGACGGTCGTGCCGCAGCGCCGGCAGATCAGGTGATGGTGGTGGGTGCCCGGGGTGCAGGCCCGGTAGAGGACCTCGCCCTCCTGCTGCAGGCTGTCGGCCTCGCCCTCGTCGGTGAGGCCCGTGAGCGCCCGATACACGGTCGCGAGGGCGATCGTCGAGCCCGACTCGCGCAGGCTCGCGTGCAGCGCCTGCGCGCTCACGAAGCCGCCCGCGTCGCCGAGCGCCGAACGCACGGCCTCCTTCTGCCACGTGTTGCGCTTCATCGCGCCACCTCGGCGACGGCCGGCACGCGCGGGCGACGGCTCGCGCCGCCCCTCACCCGGCGCTCGATGAGACGGCAGACGAGGTAGATCGCGAACGAGATCGTCGTAATGTACGGGCTGATCGGCAGCGAGCCGCCGAGCGCGAGCAGGATTCCTCCGACGGCGGAGACGAGACCGAACGCCATGCTCAGCAGCGGCACGAGGACGGGCGAGGCCGACACCCGCAGCGCCGCCGCCGCCGGCGTGACGAGCAGGGCGAGGACCAGGAGCGCGCCGATCACCTGGATCGACACCGCGACGGCGAGGCCCAGCAGGATCATGAACACGATGCTCAGCGCGCGACCCGGGACCCCGCGGGCGCTCGCGACCTCGGCGTCGAGGCTGTCGAAGGTCAGCGGGCGCCAGATGACGAGGAGCGACACGAGCACGAGCGCGCTGATGCCCATGAGCAGCCCGAGCTGCGGCAGGTCGACACTGATGATCTGCCCCGTCAGCAGGCCGAACTTGTTCCCGCTGCGGCCCGGGTACAGGGCGAGGAAGAGGATGCCGAGCCCGAGGCCGAACGGCATGAGCACGCCGATGATCGAGTTGCGATCGCGGGC
Source organism: Microcella sp. (assembly GCF_030645145.1). Lineage (GTDB taxonomy): Bacteria > Actinomycetota > Actinomycetes > Actinomycetales > Microbacteriaceae > Microcella. The sequence continues at coordinate 40,465 of NZ_JAUSMI010000027.1, forward strand.
GCGCGCGCCGAGGACGCCGATGATGCCCGCCGCGATGAGCGACCCGAGGATCGACCCCGCGACGACGTTGACGCCGAGCAGGAGCGCCGCCGCCGCGCCCGCGAACGACAGCTCGCTGATGCCGTGCACCGCGAACGCCATGTCGCGCTGCATCACGAAGACGCCGATGAGCCCGCCGACGATGCCGAGCACCGCCGCGGCGATGATCGAGTTCTGCACGAGCGCGAGGAGCTGCGTGTACGTCGCCCAGTCCACCGAGATCATGCGACCACCTCGTGATGATGATCGCCGTCGGGCGTGCCGACCACGACGACGCGACCGTGCGTGCGGATGACATCGACGGGCGTGCCGTACAGCCCGCTCAGCACGTCGCTGCGCAGCACCTCGTCGGGCGTGCCGATCGTGAAGGCGCCCTGGGCCAGGTAGAGGACGCGATCGACCATGCTCAGCACGGGGTTCACGTCGTGGGTGACGAACACGACCGCGGTGCCGTGATCCCGGCGGCGCGCATCGATGAGCTCGCTCACCCCCCTCTGGTGCTGCAGGTCGAGGCTCATGAGCGGCTCGTCGCACAGCAGGAGCGCGGGGTCGTCGGCGAGCGACTGGGCCACGCGCAGCCGCTGCTGCTCGCCACCGGAGAGGCTGCCGAGGGGCTGGTCTGCGTAGTGGGTCGCCCCGACGGAGGCGAGCAGGGCATCCACTTTCTGACGGTCGGCGCGCGACGTGATCGGCGGGCCGTAGCGGCGGCCGTTGACGCCGAGCATGACGAGATCGCGCCCGCGCAGCGGCGTGCCCGGCGCGACGATCTTCTGCTGCGGGATGTACCCGATGCCGCGGTGACCCCGATGCGCCGGATGCCCGTCCACGAGCACCTCGCCGGACGCGAGCCGCTGCTCGCCGAGCATGGCCTTGAGCAGACTCGTCTTGCCCGTGCCGTTCGCGCCGAGCACCGCGATGAACTCGCCCGCGCGGACGTCGAGGTCGAGCCCGCTCCACAGGGTCCGCGGGCCGAAGCGAAGAGCCCCGCCCCGGATGCTCAGCACCGGGGCGGGGTCGGTCGACGATGGGTCGCGCGTCACGCCGGGCTCAGTGCTCCGACGACCGCCTCGATGTTCGCGCGCATCCATGACACGTAGTCTTCCCCGTCCGGCAGGGTTTCGACGAACGAGACGACCGGGATCCCGGCCTCCTCGGCGGCCTCGCGCACGCGCTCGGTCTCGGGGCTCGCCGTCTGGTCGTTGTAGGCGAGCAGCACGAGCTCGTCCGAGGCGACGAGGTCGAGCGTCTGCTGCAGCGCGAGCGGGGGCACGTCGGCGCCCTCCTCGATCGCCTCGGAGAACTCCGCGGGGGTCTCGTCGTCGAAGCCGAGCTCGGCGAGCAGGTAGTAGGGCACGGGCTCGGTGCTCGCGACGGTGCCGCCGCCGAGCTGCTCGGCGGCGGCCTCGAGCTCGCCCTCGAGGGCCTCGAGCTCCTCCATCCACGCGGCGAGGTTCTCCTCGTAGGCCGCGGCGTTGTCGGCGTCGAGCTCGGCGAGCTCGGTCGCGATCGCCTCGGCGACCTGCTCCATGATGTGGAGGTCGTACCAGACGTGCTCGTTGACGCCCTCGACGTGGCCGTGGCCGTCGTCCTCGGCCGCCTCCCCCTCGGCGGCCTCCTCCTCGGAGTGCTCCTCGCCCTCCTCCTCGGCGTGATCGTCGTCGCCGTGACCGTGGTCGTCGTCGATGCCCGCGAGGGTCGCGGCGGTGATGACGACGGCGCCCGTCTCCGAGCCCTCGACGAGGATGTCGATGAACGGGTCGTAACCGCCTCCGTTCTCGATCACGAGGTCCGCATTCGCGATCGCGAGCTGGTCCTGCGCACTGGCCTCGTAGCTGTGCGGGTCCTGCGCGGGGGAGTCGATGATGCTCGTCACCGTCGCGAGGTCGCCGGCGATGCTCGAGGCGATGTCGCCGTAGACGTTCGTCGAGGCCACGATCGAGAGCCCGTCGGTCGAGGCCGCGGGGTCGGCCGGGGCGGCGCAGCCCGTGAGGGCGAGGCCGGTCGCGGAGGCGAGGACGAGAGCGGGGACGGAGCGGGAGAGCGCGGGCATGAGCCGATGCTACGGCTTACTGAGAACCGTTGTCAAAACCATTCTCAATAAGGATCGCTCGGGAGACGGCGCTCGCTCGACTCCGCTCGGGCCTGGTGAGCATGCGTGTCACTTCTCCGGAGTTCTGGCGACGGCGACGCGGAACGCCGCGGATGTGACTGGCGCACGCGCCAGAACTCCGGAGAACGTGCACACAGTCGCCGGCGCCGCCGTCGCCGGAAGGCCGGGCCGATCACCCCTGGCCGGTGGAGGCCCTGCCAACCGGGCGAGCAGGAGGGCGGGGCGGGCTCGGCGTGCTCCCCGGCGGCGCGGATAGCCTGCACCTCATGTCGAATCGCCTCGCGATGCTCGCGATGACCGGGCTCCACCGCGCCGTGCTGCGCCTCTCCGGCGGACGGGTCGGGGCCTCGCTCGGGCGCATGCGCGTCATCGAGCTCGTCACGCGCGGCCGGAAGTCCGGCGCGGAGCGCCGGGCCATCCTCACCGTGCCCGTCGTCGAGACGACCGAGACGGGGGAGACCCTCGTGGTCGTGGCCTCGCGCGGCGGCGACGACCTCATGCCGTCGTGGTACCTCAACCTCGTCGCCGACCCCGAGGTGGGCGTCGCGTCGGCGGAGGGCGGTGAGCCGCGGCCTTATCGCGCGCGAACCGCGACCGACGCGGAGCGGGCCCGGCTCTGGCCGCTCGCCGTGCGCGCCTACAGCGGGTACGCCGCCTACCAGCGGAAGACGCGGCGGGTCATCCCGCTCGTGGTGCTCGAGCCCGACCCGACGCGCGAGCCCGCGGGCCCGTCGGAGGCCCGACCCGGCGCCTCGACCTAGTCGAGCAGGAGCGCCGGCTCCTCGATCACGGAGGCGACGTCCGCGAGGAAGCGGCTCGCGACATCCCCGTCGACGACGCGGTGATCGAACGAGGCGCCGAGCGTCGTCACGAAGCGCGGGCGCACCTCGCCGTCGACGACCCACGGCTTCTGCTTGATCGTGCCGAGGGCGACGATCGCGACCTCGCCCGGATTGAGGATGGGCGTTCCGGTGTCCATGCCGAAGACGCCGATGTTCGTGACCGTGATCGTGCCGTCAGCCATGTCGGCGGGCTGCAGGCGGCCGTCGCGCGCGGTGATCGTGAGCTGCTCGATCGCCTGGGCGAGCTCGCGCAGGCTCATCGCCTGGGCGTTCTTGACGTTCGGGACGACGAGCCCGCGCGGCGTCGCGGCGGCGAACCCGAAGTTGACGAAGTGGTGGACGATGATCTCCTCGTCCGTCCACGTCGAGTTGACCATCGGGTTGCGGCGCACGGCCCAGATCATCGCCTTGGCCATGATGAGCATCGGCGAGACCTTGATGCCCGCGAAGTCGGGGCTCGCCTTGAGGCGCTTGACGAACTCCATCGTGCGGGTCGCGTCGACGTCGACGAAGAGGCCGACGTGGGGCGCGGCGAACGCGCTGCGCACCATCGCCTGGGCGATCGCCTTCCGCACGCCCTTGACGGGGATGCGCTCCTCGCGCACCTCGGGCCACTCGGGCGTCTGGATGTTCCGGAAGACGCTCGCCTGCGACGCCTGCCGGATTACGTCGTCGCGCGTGATCTCGCCCGCGAGGCCGGTCGGCTGCACGGTCTGGAGGTCGACCCCGAGATCCTTCGCGAGCTTCCGGATCGGCGGCTTCGCGATGACGGGCCCGGCCGACGCGGCGGGCACGAAGGGCGAGGGGGCGGGGCGGGATGCCACGGCGCTCGTCGCGGCGTCGCCCTCGTGGCGCCCGCCGGCGTCACCGCCCGAACCCGCGCGCCGGCGCCGCGATGCCACGTGACCCTTGGCGCCGTAGCCGACGAGCACGGCTCCCGGCTTCTCGTCGTGGTCGATGCTCTCCGCCGTGTCGGCCGCGGCGCTCGAGAAGTCGGCGGCCGTGGCCTCCTGCGCGGTGGGCAGCGCGGTCGC
>NZ_JAUSMI010000036.1 GCF_030645145.1 Microcella sp.
GGTCGGCGAGGGCGAGGGCGGTCGTCGCGACGGCCGCGGAGGCGAAGGCGCCGACGGGGTAGGCGCCGCCGAGCCAGGGAGCGCCGCGGAACGTCACGGCGCCGGAGACGCCCGCGCTCGCGGCGAGCGCCGCGGCGGCGACGTCGAGGGTTCGGGAGTCGACGGTCGGGGGGCCGTGCCGGTCGCCGGGCGCGTCGGGGGGCGCGTGTCGGGTCACGCCGCTCAGTCTGCCCCTTTCGCCGCGCGACCGCGCCGTCCCGTCGAGCGGGCGGTCAGGCGCCGGTGCTCGGCCGCGAGCGCGCCCGCACCGCGAGCGCCCGCGCTCCCAGCCCCACGGCGAGGATGACCGCCGTGCCGATGAGCGACGCCGCCGGGAGCGAGGCCACGAGCACGAGGCACCCCGCGAGCCCCGCGCCGGCGACGAGTCTCGGCTGCCACCGCTCGCTGGCCGGCTGTCGGAGCGCTGAGAGATGCGCGATCGCGTAGTAGACGAGCACGGCGGCGCTCGATGCGGCGACGAGCTGCGCGGGCTGCAGCAGCAGCGCGATGGCGATCGCGACGAGGGCGATGAGCGCCTCCGAGACCACGGGGGCGCCGGTGCGGGTCGAGATGCGCGCGAGCGGGCCGGGCAGGTCGCGCTCGCGCGCCATGGCGAGGCTCGTGCGGCTGAGCCCGGCGAGGATGCCCGCGAGGGATCCGAGGCACGCGAGCGCCGCGAGCAGCGCGATCGGCAGCGCCCAGCGCGGGTCGATCGCGTCGGCGAGCGGAGAGGTGCTCGTCGCGAGCGCGCTCACCCCCAGCCGGTCGACGAGCACGAGCGCGAGGGCCGCGTAGAGCGCGAGCACGACGGCGAGCGCGATGAGGATCGCGCGGGGCAGCGTGCGGCGCGGCTCGCGGACCTCCTCGCCGAGGGTCGCCATGCGCGCGTACCCGGCGAAGGCGAAGAAGAGCAGGGCGGCGGCCTGGAGGATTCCCGCGAGGCCTACCGGCGCGGGTGGCGCGACCGTGACGGGCGCGAGCGCGAGAGCGGCATCCGACGGCACGATCGCGACGCTCACCGCGCCCTCGCCGGTGCCCTGCCCCGTGAGCCCGTCCAGATTCTCGACCCAGCCGATCGTCGACGGGCCTGCGACGGCAACGGCGACGAACCACACCGCGAGGCCCGCGAGCACGATGCTCACGATCGTGATGGCGACGCGCGCGGTCGTGCGGACTCCGGACATGTTGAGCGCGGCGAAGACCGCGATGAGCACGGCCGCGAGCAGGCGGGTCTGGAGGGCGTCGAGCCCGAGCGCGGTGCCGAGGTAGGCGGCGGCGACCGAGGCGATCGCGGCCGCGGAGGCGGTCTTGCCGACGACGAAGAGCCAGCCGGCGCTGAAGCCGATCCACGGGCCGGCGTAGCGGCGGCCGAAGGCGTACGCCCCGCCCGAGGTGGGGTGCGCCATCGCGAGCTGCGCCGAGCTGAAGGCGTTGAGCGTCGCGACGACGGCCGCGATGAGCAGTGCGAGCAGGACGAGCTCGCCCGCCGCGGCCGCCGCGGGAGCCCACACGAAGAACGCGCCGGCCCCGATCATCGATGCGAGCCCGATGCCGATCGCGCCGCCGAGCCCGACGCTGCGTGCGAGGGCGGGTCGACCCGCGGGCGGCGGCGGGTCGGCGGGCGTCGGCTCGTCGGCGTCGAAGGTCACGCGCGCAGAGTACCGGGCGCGTGTGTCCAGTCGGCTCTCGTCGTCACCGCCGCGGCCGACCCCCGACCCCGCGTGCGAGACTGGCCGGGATGGACGACGACCCCCGCGAGCTCCGCGAGGCCGACTGGCCCGATGACGGAGACGGCAGCGACGGCCGCTCCCCCGCGTGGGAGCGCCGTGCCCGTGTCATGCGCATCATCAGCATCGTCGCCCTCCTCTCCCTCGTCGTGCCGGGCGCGCTCGCGACCTGGGCGCTCGCCCAGTCGACCGCGGCGCGCGCGTGCCGCCTCGCCGTCGACGCGCAGGCGGATGCCCGGACCCCGACCCGCGTCGCCTTCGAGCTCGGCAGCCTCGAGACCGCGGGCTGGAACTGCTACGCCCTCGCCCCCACCGGCGAGGTGCGCGTGGCCGTGCTCGGGGTGATCCCGGGGGCGCCGGACCTGCGGCCGCGCAGCGGCGCCTGAACCGCCGCCGCGACCTCCCGGCCGGCGGAGCCGGTGCGGCTCGAGCCGAGCATCCGCCCCGCGCTCTTTCGCGAATCGGGGTCGCCTTGCGATGATGGGAGCGTTCCGCGCTCGCAACGGCCACCCCCTCGGGTGCGGCCCGACCCGTCGAGGAGCGGTGGTTGCTTTCATCGCTTCCGGTCACCTCATGCGAATCACCGCGCGGAACCGGTGCGCCCTGCCCGCGGAGACTCCGCGATGGGCGGCGCTCGCACCGTCGACGAAACGAATGAGGACCCCATGATCACGATCGATCGCACCCGCCTGGCCGAGATGTACGCCCGCGAGCAGGAGGCGTTCACCGCCGCCCGCCCGAAGTCGAAGGCCGCCTACGAGCGCGCCGAGCACCTCTTCGGCCGCGTGCCGATGACCTGGATGAACAAGAAGGCCGGCGGCTTCCCGATCTACCTCGACCGCGCGCACGGCAACCGCGTGTGGGACATCGACGGTCACGAGTACATCGACTTCGCCCTCGGCGACACCGGCTCGATGGCCGGGCACTCGAATCCGATCGTCGTCGAGGCCGTGACCCGCCGCATCGGCGAGCTCGGCGGGCTGACCACGATGCTGCCCACCGAAGACGCGGAGTGGGTCGGCGCCGAGCTCTCGCGCCGCTTCAAGATGGACCGCTGGTCGTTCTCTCTGACGGCGACGGATGCGAATCGCTGGGCGATTCGTCTCGTGCGCGCGATCACCGGGAAGCCGAAGATCGTCTTCCACTCGTACTGCTACCACGGATCGGTCGACGAGTCGCTCGTCGTCGTCGGGCCCGACGGCGAGAGCATGTCGCGTCCGGGCAACGTCGGCGCCCCCGTGCCGGTGACGGAGACCTCGCGCGCCGCCGAGTACAACGACCTCCCGGGCCTCGAGCGCGCGCTCGCGCACGGGGACGTCGCCGCGGTGCTCATCGAGCCCGCGCTCACCAACATCGGCATCGTGCTGCCCGAGCCCGGGTACCTCGAGGGCGTGCGCGCCTTGACGCGCCAGTACGACGCGCTGCTCATCATCGACGAGACGCACACGTTCTCGGCCGGGCCCGGCGGCATGACGACCGCCTGCGACATCGAGCCCGACCTCGTCGTCATCGGCAAGGCAATCGGCGGGGGCATCCCGACCGGGGCCTACGGCCTGTCTGCCGAGTTCGCCGAGCGCGCCCTCGCGCGCACCGACCTCGACCTCGTCGACATGGGCGGCGTCGGCGGAACCCTCGCCGGCAACCCCGTCTCGGTCGCGGCGATGCGCGCGACGCTCGAGCACGTGCTCACCGACGAGGCGTTCGCGCACATGATCGACACGGCGACGTACTTCACCGACGGGGTCAACGCGCTATTCGACAAGTACGAGCTGCCGTGGGCGATCAACCAGCTCGGCGCGCGGGCCGAGTACCGCTTCGCACGGCCCTACCCGCTCAACGGGACGCAGGCGGCTCTCGCCGCTGACAGCGAGCTGGAGGACATGATCCACCTGTACCTCGCCAACCGCGGCATCATGCTCACGCCGTTCCACAACATGGCGCTCATGGCGCCCATGACGACCCGGGCCGATGTGGATGCGCACCACGCGGCGTTCGAGGAGTGCATCCGCGAGCTCGTGGCCGCGTAGCGCGCTGGAGCTGTACGCGACGGCGATTTCTCGCCGTCGCCGCGACGCCAGCGCCGGGAGCCGTCTCGGCCCCCGGTCTCGCGCAGGACCCCTGCGGTGGCGCGCCGAATGAGTCGGAAAGTCGCAGTTGCGCCCGGATTTTCGGGCCCACTCGCGACTTTCGGGCTCAACCGCGCGCGACGTCACGGGTTTCCGGCGAGAGCGGGCAAGAGTTCGCGGCACCTCGCCCCGAACGCGTGATCTCGCCGCGGTGCGGTCGCGGGCTACGCGGCCCCGTCGAACATCGAGGTGACCGACCCGTCGTCGAACACCTCGTGGATGGCCCGCGCCAGCAGCGGGGCGATCGGCAGGACGGTGAGGCGATCCCAGCGCTTGTCCTCCGGGATGGGCAGGGTGTCGGTCACGACGACCTGGTCGATCGCCTCCGCCTGGAGGATGTCGAACGCGGGGTCGGAGAAGATCGCGTGGGTCGCCGCGACGACGACGCCGATCGCGCCGGCCTTCTTGAGCGCCTCGGCGGCCTTCACGATCGTGCGGCCCGTGTCGATCATGTCGTCGACGAGCAGGCACACCTTGCCCGCGACCTCGCCGACGATCTCGTGCACCGAGACCTGGTTCGGCACGAGCGGGTCGCGGCGCTTGTGGATGATCGCGAGGGGCGCTCCGAGCTTGTCGCTCCAGATGTCGGCGACGCGCACGCGGCCCATGTCGGGCGAGACGACCGCGAGGGTCGAGGGGTCGAGCTGCGCGCGGAAGTGCTCGAGCAGGACGGGCATCGCGAAAAGGTGGTCGACGGGCCCGTCGAAGAAGCCCTGGATCTGCGCGGCGTGCAGGTCGACGCTCATGATGCGGTCGGCGCCAGCGGCCTTGAACAGGTCGGCGATGAGGCGGGCCGAGATGGGCTCGCGGCCCCGGCCCTTCTTGTCCTGACGCGAGTACGGGTAGAAGGGCGCGACGACGGTGATGCGCTTGGCCGAGGCGCGCTTGAGGGCGTCGACCATGATGAGCTGCTCCATGAGCGCCTCGTTGATGGGGCGCGCGTGCGACTGGATGACGAACGCGTCGCAGCCGCGGACGCTCTCGTCGAAGCGCGCGTAGATCTCGCCGTTGGCGAAGGTGCGCGCGTCGGTGGGCAGGACCTCGGTCTCGAGCTCGGCCGCGACCTGCTCGGCGAGCTCGAGGTAGGCGCGCCCCGAGATGATGACGAGGCGCTTCTGGCCGGTGATCTTGATGCTGGCCACGAGTCCTCGGTTTCTGCCGCCGCGGCGACGATCGGTGTCGTTCTGCTGGTGCGCCGTGGGTGAGGGGCTACTCGTCCGCTGCGGCGGCAGCCGCCTCGGCCGCCGCGGTGCCCGGCCGGTTCTTCTCCACCCAGCCGGCGATGTTCCGCTGCGGAGCGACGTTCACGGCCAGCTCGCCCGGCCCGACATCCTTGCGGATGACCGTTCCGGCGCCGGAGTACGCTCCGTCGCCAATCCTAACGGGGGCGACGAAGACGTTGTGCGACCCTGTCCGCACCTGCGAACCCACGACGGTCTTGTGCTTGTTGACGCCGTCGTAGTTGGCCGTGATGGTGCCGGCGCCGATGTTCGAGCCCTCGCCCACGGTCGTGTCGCCGATGTACGACAGGTGGGGCACCTTGCTGCCGGCGCCGAGGGTCGTGTTCTTCGTCTCGACGAACGTCCCGATCTTCCCCTTCTCGCCCACGACGGTGCCGGGGCGCAGGTAGGCGAAGGGCCCGACGGATGCCCCGGCCCCGATGACCGCGAGCGTCGCGTCGGTGCGGCTGACGCGCGCCTCCGCCCCGACCTCGGTGTCGGTGAGCGTCGAGTCGGGGCCGACGACGGCTCCGGCCGCGATCGTCGTGGCGCCCTTCAGCTGCGTGCCGGGCAGCACCTCGCTGTCGGCCTCGAGCGTGACGGTGCGGTCGATCCACACCGAGGCGGGGTCGCTGATCGTGACGCCCGCGAGCTGCCAGCCGCGCACGATCATCTGATTGAGGCGCAGCGCCGCGTCGGCGAGCTGCACGCGGTCGTTGACGCCCGCGACGAGCCACGACTGCCCGGCGGGCAGCGCCGCGACGCCCTGCCCGTCGCCGCGCAGCAGGCCGATGACGTCGGTGAGGTACTTCTCCTGAGCGGCGTTGTCGGTCGACACGAGCGCGAGCGACGAGCGCAGCGGGGCGACGCTGAAGACGTAGGTGCCCGAGTTGATCTCGGTGATGGCCCGCTCGTCGTCGGTCGCGTCCTTCTGCTCGACGATGCGGTCGAGGTCGCCCGCGGTCGAGCGCACGATGCGGCCGTACCCGGTGGCGTCGTCGAGGACGGCGCTCAGCACGGTCGCGGCGGCGGCGCGCGTCCGGTGCTCGGCGATGAGCTGGGCGAGGGTGTCGGCGTCGAGCAGGGGCACGTCGCCCGAGACGACCAGGACGTCGCCCGCGAAGTCGGCGGGAAGGGCATCCAGCGCCGCTTCGACGGCCCGGCCGGTGCCCGGGATCTCGTCCTGGTCGGCGATGAGCGCGTCGGCGTCGAGCTCGGTGATCGCGGCGGCGACCGTGTCGCGCTCGTGCCGCACGACGGCGACGACGTGCGCCGGGTTGAGCGCGCGGGCCGTCGCGAGCACGTGCCCGATGAGCGGGACGCCCGCGAGCCGGTGCAGCACCTTCGGCGTGCGCGACTTCATGCGGGTGCCCTGGCCGGCGGCGAGGACGATGACGGCGAGCTGCGAATCGGTCATCCGGCCATTCTTTCGCACAGCTCGCGCAGGGATCGCAGGTCGGCCGCGACGGCGGCCGCGTCGGCGTCGAATTCGGCGTCGGACATCCCGTCGCGCTGGAAGAGCGTGAAGACGACCTCGCTGCCGCCGTCGTTCGGCAGCACGCGCATCGCGTTCGTGACGACGGTGCCGTCGGGCATCGTGACGTCGTGATCGAGGATGCCCCGCTCGATGTCGGTGCGGAACTCGACCCGCACCTCGCCCATGGGCGAGGTCGCGATCCACGCGTCGCCCTCGCGGCGGATGCCGTCGGCAAGCCCCGCGGCCCACTCGGGCAGGCTCAGCGGGTCGCGGGCGATGGCCATGACGATCGAGGGCGGGCGGTTGATCGACTCGCTGACATGCCGGGCTCTGAACATGGGGTCAGTCTGTCGGTCGGGTGCGGGCGGGGGGAATCAGCACTCCACGTAATTCACAGCGAGGCCGCCCTCACTGGTCTCCTTGTACTTGCGCGACATGTCGTCGCCCGTCTGGCGCATCGTCGCGACGACGGTGTCGAAGCTGATGAGGTGCGTTCCGTCGCCGTGCATCGCCATGCGGGAGGCCGCGACGGCCTTGCCCGCGCCGATCGCATTGCGCTCGATGCAGGGCAGCTGCACGAGGCCGGCGACGGGGTCGCAGGTGAGGCCGAGCGAGTGCTCCATGGCGATCTCGGCGGCGTTCTCGATCTGCTCGTTGCTGCCGCCGAGCAGGTGGGTGAATCCGGCCGCGGCCATCGAGGCGGCGGAGCCGACCTCGCCCTGGCAGCCGGCCTCGGCGCCCGAGATGCTCGCGTTGTTCTTGATGAGGGCGCCCATTGCTCCCGCGACGAGCAGGAAGTCCTCGGCCGCGGCATCCCGGTCGGTGATCGGGAGGATGTCGAGCGCGTACCGCAGCACCGCCGGGATGATGCCCGCCGCTCCGTTCGTCGGCGCGGTGACGACGCGGCCGCCCGCGGCGTTCTCCTCGTTGACGGCGATCGCGTAGGCCTGCAGCCACTCGAGCGTGCAGTCGCGCGTGTGGGCCTCGTCGATGTCGCGCAGCTGGCCGGCCATCGCGGCGGCGCGGCGCGGCACGTTGAGCCCGCCGGGCAGGGTTCCGCGGGTCTCGAGCCCGGCGTCGATGCACGCGTTCATGGCGTGCCAGATGCGGCGCAGGGCGGTGCTCGACTCGTCGGGGGTGCGCAGCGCCTCCTCGTTGGCGCGCGCGAGCTGCGCGATCGTGAGGCCGTGCGCGCGGCAGAGGCGCAAGAGCTCGGCGGCGGTGTCGTGCGGGTACGGGACTCGCGGGGTCGCGTCGTGCGCGTCGCCGGCGCGCTCGGAGGCGGGCGCGCTCTCCTGCTCGACGAAGCCTCCACCGATCGAGTAGTAGGTCTCCTCCGCGACGACCGCGCCGGTGCTGTCGCGGGCGATGAGCGTGAGGGCGTTGGGATGCCGCGGCTTGAGCTCGCGCGGGGCGAAGGTCAGCCAGCTCGCGTCGATCGCGATGTCGTGGCGGCCGTCGAGCGTGAGGCGCCCCTCGGTGTCAGCGCGCTCGCGGACGGCGACGACGTCGTCGCGCACGACGTGCTCGACCTCGTGGCCGGCGAGCCCGGCGAGGACGGCGTCGGGGGTTCCGTGGCCGACGCCCGTGGAGCCGAGGGAACCGAAGAGGGTGCACTCGACGCTGCTCACCGTGGTGAGCTCGGCGTCGCTGAGCGCGCTCACGAACGCCTTCGCGGCTCGGAGCGGGCCAACCGTGTGCGAGCTCGAGGGGCCGATGCCGACGCGGAACAGGTCGTGCACCGAGATGAACTCGCGCTCGGCGAGCGGCAGGCTGACCGCCACTGGGATGCTCACGAGGGCTCCGATCGGTGGGGCCGGGTCACGGCCGAGGAGTGGAGCGACCCCTGCTGCTCGCGCTGCGTGGGTCGGCGGCGCGCGCGACGCCCCTCGTGCGGGCGTCGTCGAGCCGCGTCTCTATTGTGGCCCTGATCGTTCGGGGGCGCACGACCTTGCGCGGGTGCGCGTCGCGCTGTCGCGAGGCCGCGCCGGTGCTTACCTAGGCCCAGATGGGCCAGAGCACCGATCCCGCCGCGAAGAAGACGACGCCGCCCGCGACAACCGCCGCGATGACAAGAGCAACGGTCACGATCAGCGTCGTTCGGCGCTGTGCGGCGGGTGGCGTCAACGTTGATACGACTACGCCGATGGCCAGGAGTGCGATTAGGGCAATCGTGGATAGGACGGCCGGCATCACGCGGGCGTCAACGGAGCAGTTCGCAACACCGGCTGCGCAATTCACTGACTTGCCGGCGAAGAGCCACACGGCACCGATGGCGACGACGGTGATCAGGAAGTACCGAACCATGCTGGGCGGCATCACTGCGCCGGACGACTCCAACCGACGTTGATCGAGAACCGACATTTGAGGACCTTTCAACGAATGTCCTCACACCGTAATCTCTTTGACCGCCAGGGACAAGAACGTCGTGAACCCTCCAAGTGCAGAGAAGTCAGCCTGACTTCGGGGGCTCCCGTCCTGCGGCATGTGGGCGAACGCGCGTGTGTCGATCACTTCACCCAGGGGTTGTGAAGCTCGAAGCCCGCATCGTCGAAGTCCTTCGTATTGCGAGTTGCGAGCGTGTGTCCGCCCGCCAAGCAGATCGCGGCGATCATCGTGTCCTCCGTGCTGACTAGCCGACCGACGCTTTCGCGTCGCGCTCGCAGCCTGCCGGCGGTGTCGGCCGCCTCGGCGTCGAACGGGAGTATGCGCTCGGCGGCACCGACGACGAGGTCGTCGACGGCGGCTGTCAGATGGTCGCGCCGCCGGCCCTCGGGCAGACGCTGCACCCCGAAGCGAAGTTCGGCGACCGTGATCGACGTGACCGCGACGTCTGTCGAGTGCTCGGCGAGCCACCGCAGCACGTTCTGGTCAGGAACGCGGCTCAGAGGTTCGGAGACGACGTTGGTGTCGAGAACGATCACGACAGCTCGACCGAGCGAGCGGGTGACCGCTCTGGAAGCTCGAAGTCGCCCCGGAGGGGCTCGGTGGAGGCGACCCATCGGGAAATGAAATCTGCGCGAGGAGCGACAGAGTCCTCCAGGATCGCGCGCACCTCCGCCTCCATCGAGCGGTTATGGGCCGCGGCTCGCTCCTTGAGTGAGCGGCGCACAGGCTCTGGCAAGTTGCGAATCGTCAATGTAGCCATCGGACCTCCTGCTAGCAATGCTAGCGCTGAGAGCTGATGCGAAGGCTTTCTCTAGGCGCTATCTTTCCTCAACACTCCATGGAGGGATATGCCAATGAACCGTCCCAGCCGGCTCCTGCTCAGCTTGTTGTCGTTGTGCTTACTTCTGGCGGTGGGTGGCTGTACGACTGAAACTGAGGTCGCTCAACCGCAGCGCACGCAGGACACGCAGGACACGCAGGAGCAATCCGATCAGAACTTTGATGCGCTTCTTGCATATGCCGAGGCCGAAAGAGCCACTATCCCGGCATTTCTCAGTCAGTACCCCGATGTGTACGAATCGGTAGTTGTGACTGGGTCGATCGAGGAAGCACGAGCCACTCTGGGCGCGCCCGCCGGAATCTACTCGACGATCGAGTTCGACTACACATATGCGGCGCGGGTCGACTGGGGAACCTACATTCCAGGCTTGGACAGCCAGCGGGCTGAGATCGATGCCTTGTGCACGGACGCGATCTTCCCAGCGATGCGTCAAGCGGGCATCACCGGACCCCTGCTTGTGGTCTATACCTACGGAGATGGTCACTCACCAGACGGGGGCAGAAGTCCTTTTCCCGCCTGGGAACACGCTTGCTGGTCTCGATAGCGCTCAGCCCTTACCAGCGGGTCAGGGGCTCCGCCTCCAGGATTCGAACCTGGGCCTAACAGCTCCAAAGGCTGTCGTGCTGCCGTTACACCAAGGCGGATCGCGCCTCACGGGCGCGGGGCAAGTCTGCCAGATGAGCCCGAGCGGCCCGCGGGCGGCGGGCGCGCGCCGAGCATCCGTCGCCGCCGGCAGGCGGCCGAGACGCGACGCGACCGACGCACATGAGCCGCCCGCGATAATGAACGCATGACCGCCCCCGCTGATGACGTCGACCGCATCGTCGACGCGTGGCAGCGCGAGCGGCCCGATCTCGACTTCTCCCCGCTGCACGTGCTGTCGCGGCTCGGGCGCGTCGCTAAGCACCTGGATCGGGCGCGGAAGGCGGCGTTCGCGGCATCCGCGCTCGAGAGCTGGGAGTTCGACGTGCTCGCGGCCCTGCGCCGCGCCGGCTCCCCCTACGAGCTGAGCCCGACCTCGCTGCTGCGCCAGACCCTCGTCTCGAGCGGCACCATGACCAACCGCATCGACCGGCTGACCGCGCGCGGTCTCGTCGAGCGGCGGACGGACCCGAACGACGGCCGCGGCATCCTGGTGCGGATGACCGAGTCGGGCCGCGAGCGCGTCGACCACGCGATCGCCGAACTCGTCGTCGCCGAACGCGAGCTGCTCAGCGGCCTCAGCCGCGCCGACCAGGAGCGACTCGCGAGCCTGCTGCGGACGCTCGGGGCGGACTTCGAGGGGTCGGTCTAGATCGCTTCCTGGACGAACGCGGCCTAGCCTGTGGCGATGGCAAGCGAACTGCTCTGGACGCGAGATGGATTGACCCGATTGGGTTTCCACGGGTGGATCCCATTCCGTGATCTTCAACGCGCTCATTTGCCAAATACGCAAGGCGTATACGTGGTCACCAGGACGGGTACCGCCGCGCCAACGTTTCTCGAACGCAGCGTAGGCGGCCCCCACAAAGGTCGCGATCTGACCGTGCCCGTTGCCCGCCTCCGGGAATCGTGGACCGATGACGCGCAAATTCTCTACATCGGCAAGGCGTCCAGCCTTCGCACTCGACTCTGGGCTTATGCGAGACAAGGGCGCGGACACTCAGCCAGTCACTACGGCGGCCGGTTTCTTTGGCAGCTGCCGCAGAGCGAAGAACTTGTGGTCGGATGGCGCGAGGTAGTGACGGCAAGGCCTGGCGATGTAGAGGACGCTCTCATCACCCTGTACGCGGCCAATTTTGGCCGGCGGCCTTTTGCCAACCTGAATGGCGGGCGGGCGATGTCGGTCGCCTTCGCCAGAGCAGTAGTGGGCGCAGAGTTCGACGTGACGGTCTAAGTCGACAATGGCCGACCCCGCCTACGCTTCGACGATGCACCCGCCACTCGAGCCCTTCGATCACAGTTGGGTCGAGCGACCAGATGGCGCGCGGATCTACTGGGAGACCTCCGGCAACCCCGCGGGTCGCCCCGCGCTGTACCTCCACGGCGGGCCGGGCGGCGGCCTCGGGCGCGGTGGCTACCGCCGACGCTTCGACCCAGACCTTCACCTGATCGTCGGTATCGACCAGCGCGGTTGCGGCAAGAGCGCACCTTGGGCGGTCGATGCGCTCGACCAGCTCGACAGCAACACCACACCTGCTCTGATCGCCGACATCGAGGCAGTGCGCGCTCGCCTCGGCATCGACTGCTGGCTGCTCCACGGGGTGTCGTGGGGCTCGACGCTCGCGCTCGCCTACGCGCTCGAGCATCCCGACCGCGTCACTGAGCTCGTGCTGACGGCTGTCACGACCGGCGCGCGAACGGAGATCGATTGGATCACCGAGGGCGTCGGGCGCATCTTCCCCGAGGCGTGGGAGAAGTTCGCGAGCCTCGCACACCCCGACGAGCGCGTCGTGGAGGCGTACGCGCGGGCGCTGCGCGACACCGACCCAACGGTGCGCGTCCGGGCGGCCCTCGCGTGGGAGGTGTGGGAGTCCACCCACATATCGCTCGACCCGGAGTGGATGCCTGGACCGATGTTCGACGACGCCCGCGCTCGCGAGAACTTCGCGACCCTCGTTACCCACTACTGGGCGCACGACTGCTTCCTCGAGCGTCCGGTGATCGATCAGGTCGCCGAGATCGCGCAAATTCCCGCCGTGTTCATCCACGGCCGCCGCGACATCAGCGGCCCAGCGATCACGCCGTGGGTGCTCCACCGGGCGTGGCCCGGGAGCGAACTGCGCATCGTCGAACACGAAGGCCACGGAGGCGAGCAGGAGATGGAGCTGACGCGTGAGGCAATCGACCGCTTCGCTCACGCGGCCCTCGACGCTCTTTGATCCCGAGGACGCGCGAAGCACGCGATGCGGTCGAGCCTCCGAGCGGGACTACCGGAACTCGGAGTCGCAGGACACCGTGTCGGCCGCGTCGGTCGTGCGGCATGTTCCGTCGACGAGCGCACGGTCGCCGACCGGCTCGTCGAGCTCGATGACGTACTCGACGAGATCGTTACTCGGGCAGTTCGCCGCGGGAGGATCACCGGGGCTCACGGTGAAGGTGATGACGAGCTCGCCGTCAGTGCGGTCGATGCTCGGGTCGTTTACCGTTCCCGTCACGCCGCCATTGCACGCCACGCGGGTCACGAGCACCGACAGCGTTGTCGTCTCGGCGTCAATGACCTGATCCGGGGTGAGCTCCCACACCGCCGGCGACGTCGTGCCGGGAATGATGCCGCACCCGGCGAGCGCGAGAACGACCGCTGCGATCGAGACGGCGAATCCGCGCATGATCGCCCTGCCTAACCCAGCAGCGGCAGCACGAACGACAGCACGACCGCGATCACTCCGACAGCCGTCAGGATGCCGCCCAGGGTGATCAGCGCGCGCCCGTCGTGGGCCGGCGAGTCGAGGCGGGCGTTCTCGGGGCGGGAGGGGTGCACCCAGACGGTGCGGGCATCCCCCACCGCCGGAATCGGCCCCGTGAGGGGCGAGACGGTCTCGTGCACGTCGCCACCGTCGCTGAACCAGCGCAGCTTCGCGTCGCGCTCATGCACGTTCGTGATGACCGCCTTCGCCGTGCGGTAGCGGCGCGCCCACGCGCGCCGCGAGAGTCCGATGACGAGCAGGATGATGCCGCTCGGCAGCAGCAGCCAAGACACGGCCTCGGCGACGATCGCGATGGCGTCGAGGGGGTCGGTCATGTGCTCATCGTAGGGGCGAACGCTCGGTCACGACGGGTCGG
>NZ_JAUSMI010000042.1 GCF_030645145.1 Microcella sp.
CCGACCAGATCGACGCGGGCATGGTCTACGTCAACTGCGTGCTCGCTGACAGCCCCGAGCTGCCCTTCGGCGGCATCAAGAACTCGGGCTCCGGCCGCGAGCTCGGCACGCTCGGCATCGACGAGTTCGTCAACAAGAAGAGGATCCGCATCGCCTAGTCGGCGGCGGCGGAGCGGCCGGGCGCGGAATCGAGCGCCCGGCCGCTCCGCGTCTCCGGCGGGCCTCCGGCCCGCGCGTCGGCGCGCGCGAGCAGCTCGCGCGCCAGAAGGGTCGAGCCGACGACGGCCGCCGGCATGACGATGATCGCGCCGCCGGGGATGAGGAACGTCAGCTGCGTCATGACCCCGAAGCCCAGCTCGCGGGCGCGCGACCCCCGCAGGAGCCCGCGCCGGGCATCCCGCCCCATGCCCCGGGCCTGGAACGGACGCTGCGTGAGCTCGCGCGCGATCAGATGACCGCCGAGGAGCGCACCCACGACGGGGCCCGCGATCGCGCCGACGACCGGGATGAGGCCGACCGCGAGGGTCGTGAGCCCGTACCCGATCGCGCGCAGGACGAGCAGGATCGCGTCGCCGACCGACCGCCAGAAGCCGAGCGGCGCGGGGGCGAAGTCGCCGAGGTCGGTCTCGGCGCGGCGCCAGATTCGCTCGTAGAAGGGGTCGCCGACGAGCAGCGTGAGGGTTGTGAAGGTGTAGAACGCGAGGACCAGCAATCCGACGACGACGAGGGTGCCGGCCGCGCCGCGCACGAGCTCGCGCTCGTTCTCGCCCCACGACTCGGCGAAGGGGGTGAGCCATGCCCCGATGCCGGCGAAGTTCGCGCCGAGGACGACGACGACGGCGATGACGAGGGCGGCCACGATCGCGGCGGGCACCATCCCGAGGGCCATGACCCCTGGGCGGCGGCGCCACATCCCGAATCCGCGCCAGAGCAGGCCCGCGCCCGCGAGCAGCTCGCTCGCGACGCCGGGTCGACGAGCCCGTGCAGCAGTCGCGGGGCGCGGAGCGGGGTCACGGCGGCGGCTCACGCGACCACCCTAGTGAGGCTCTCTCGCGCCCGGGACTTTCGCCCCTGACCCCTGCGGGCCGCCGCGCGTACGCTCGGCGGCATGACGGTGCTCGTGGTCTTCGAATCCCACTGGGGCAACACCGAGCAGGTGGCCCGCTCGATCGCCGCGGGCGCCGAGGAGGAGGGCGCGGCGGTCCGCGTCGCGAGCGTGACGGATGCTCCCACGACGCTCGCGGGCGTCGACCTCCTCGTCGCGGGCGGCCCCACGCACGCGTTCTCCATGTCGCGCGAGTCGACGCGGCTCAGCGCCGTGAAGCAGGGATCGACGACCGGTTCCGCGACGATCGGGCTGCGCGAGTACCTCCAGTCCCTCGTCGAGCACGACCAGCACCCGCGCATCGCGACCTTCGACACGCGCGTCCTCGCCACCCGGCGCTTTCCGGGGTCGGCGGCCCGCGCCGCCGTCCGGCTCGTCCGCCGCGAGGGCTTCGCGGTCGACCACGAGCCCGAGAGCTTCTGGGTGCGCGACTCCTCCGGTCCGCTCGAGGAGGGCGAGCTCGAGCGCGCCCGCCGGTGGGGGCACGATCTCGCCGAGGGCCTGCGCCGCCTAGGCTGAGCCCTCGGAGCGCGGTCTGTCCCGCGCTCGCGACAGGAGGCGGGCGTGCAGAACTTCGAGGAGCTCGCGTTCGAGCAGACGCCGATGGGCGAGCTGACGCTCCGTCGCCGGTTCGAGCCGGCCGCCGATGCGGAGGTGTTCGAGGTCAAGCTTGGCGACGAGTACCTCATGTCGAGCCTCTTCACCGTCGCGGAGGAGGCCCTCGCCGACCTCGGCCTCGCCGCGATCGACACGCCGCTCGCGGGCGAGGAGTGGGATGTCCTCGTCGGCGGGCTCGGTCTCGGCTACACCGCCGTCGCCGCCCTGCGCGATCGCCGCGTCCGGTCGCTGAGCGTCGTGGATGCCCTGCCCCAGGTGATCCACTGGCACAGCCGGCAGCTGCTCCCGGTCTCGGCCGAGCTCGTCGACGACACCCGCACGCGCCTCGCCCACGTCGACTTCTTCGCCCTCATGCGCGGCGAGCCGGGCGCGCTGCCCGACCTGCCCGCGGCCTTCCACGCCATCCTGCTCGACGTCGACCACACGCCGAGCTTCCCGCTCGCCGAGTCGCACCGCGATCTCTACACCGCCGACGGCCTCCGTCGCCTGGCCCGGCATCTCGCTCCCGGCGGCGTCTTTGCCCTCTGGAGCGACGAGGTGCCCGAGGCGGGCTTCCTCGGCACGCTCGCCGAGGTCTTCGTCGAGGTGCAGGGCCACATCGTGCCCTTCGCCAACCCGATCACGGGCCGGACATCGCAGAACGGCGTGTACGTCGCGCGCACGCCCCGCTGAGCACTCGGCGGGGCTCTAGAACACCTTCCCGGGGTTCATGATCCCGAGCGGGTCGAAGACGGCCTTGATGCGCCGCTGGAGGTCGAGCTGCGGCGCGCCGAGCTCCTCCTCGAGCCACTGCCGCTTGAGGGTGCCGACCCCGTGCTCGCCCGTGAGCGTGCCGCCGAGGCGCACGGCGGTGCGGAACAGCTCGCCCGCCGCCTCCCACACCCGCGGCGGAACCTCGTCGCCCGCGAACAGGAAGTTCGGGTGCAGGTTGCCGTCGCCGGCGTGCGCGACGGTCGGGATCTCCAGGTCGTGACGCAGCCCAATCTCCCGGATCGCCGCGAGCATCTCGGGCAGCGCGCTGCGCGGCACGGCGACGTCCTCGATGAGCACGGTCGCGGCGGCCGCCATCGCCGGGTGGAACGCGCGGCGCACCGCGAGCATCCGCTCGCCCTCGTCGGCGTCGGTCGTGAGCGCCGCCTCGCCGCCGTGATCCTCGATGATCGCGAGGGCTCGCTCGGCCTCGGCGAGGGCCGCGGAGCCGTCGGTCTGCACGAGCAGGTAGGCGCTCCCGGGGGCGCGCTCGGGCAGGCCGAGGTGGGCGAGGATCCGCGCGAGCGCGACCTCGTCGATGAGCTCCATGACGGCCGGGCGCAGGTGCGCGGCGGTGATGGCGGCGGATGCGGTGGCCGCGTCGACGACGGAGGGGAAGTACGCGCCGATGGTCGCCGGCGACCCCGCAGGGAGCGGCACGAGCCGCACGGTCGCCTCGACGACGACGCCGAGCGTCCCCTCCGAGCCGATGACGAGCGCCGTCAGGTCGAGACCCGTGACGCCCTTTACCGTGCGGTGCCCGAGCTCGAGCAGGGTGCCGTCGGCGAGCACGAGCTTCAGACCGAGCACGGCCTCGCGCGTGACGCCGTACTTCGCGCACAGCAGCCCGCCGGCGTTCGTCGCGATGTTGCCGCCGATCGTCGAGATCGCGCGGCTCGCGGGGTCGGGGGCGAAGAACAGGCCCGTGGGCTCGAGCGCGGTGTTGAGCTCGGCGTTGATGACGCCCGGCTCGACGACGGCGAGCTGGTCGGCCGACGACACCTCGAGGATGCGCGTCATGCGCGCCGTCGAGAGCACGAGCTCGCCGTCGCCGCCCATCGCGCCTCCGGTGAGCCCCGTTCCGGCGCCGCGCGGCACGACCGGCAGACGATGCTCGGTCGCGATGCGCAGCGCCGCCTGCACGTCGGTGATCGAGCGCGCGTGCACGATCGCGAGCGGAGTGCCGTCGCGCCGCAGCCCCGAGTAGTCGCCGCGGGCGGCCTCGAGCTCGGTCGGGTCGATCGAGAGCGCGTCCCCGAGGGCGGCGCGCAGGGCTCCGAGCGCAGTGGGCTCCGTCATCGCAGGATGCCCGCTCACCGGTTCCGCGTGCGGTCGGTGAGCCAGAACAGGCCGGCGATCATCGCGAAGGTCGCGGCGACGAGCAGCGCGGTCGTCGGTGACGCGGTCGAGGCCTCGGGAACCGCGCCGGGCAGCACCTCGGGGCCGACGAGCACGAGCCGCAGCGTGCCGAGCGCGAGCCCGACGGCGGCGACGCCGAAGCCGAGCGCCATGCCGACGATCGTGATGCCGCGGTCGGTGCCGGCGGCGAGCCGCTTCACGCGCGTGCGCGTCCACTGCAGCGCGGCGGCGATCCAGACCACGAACGCGACCGTGAACGGATCGAGCAGCGTGCCCGGCACGCCCTCTCCGACGATGAGGATGCGCGCCGCGATCGAGACCGCCGCTGCGGCGACGGCGGCCACGAGCAGCCAGCGGAACCGCTGGTCGATCGCGCGCCAGCGCAGCGCGTGCATGATGATCGGCGCCGCCGCGAACCACAGCACGGGGGCGACGTCGATGAAGAGCAGGACCACCTGCCCGGGGCGATCGAACGAGGTGTCTCCGAGCCCGAGCTGGAACGCGAGACCCCCGATGACCGTCCCGATCAGGGCCGAGAGCAGGAGCGACTGCATGACCGAGAACGGCCGCGGCGGCCGGGTCGGTGCGGGGTAGCTCGTCGCCCGGTCGAAGTCGGGCCGGGCATCCGCCCGCGATGCGTCGTCGCTCACGCGGCGATGCTACGCCGCCTGCCCGGTAGTCGCCCGCTGCACGAACCCGGCCCGCTGCTGCACGCCCCACTCCGAGGGCGTCGAGCGGATCGCGCGGATGAGCCCGATCGTCCGCCACAGCGCGTGCGGGAGGTAGAACAGGACCGGCTCGAGGAACGCGGTCAGGATGAGCCGACGCATCGATCGGCCGGTCCGGTAGTCGGGCGTCGCCCCCAGCTCGATCGCGATCGCGAGGAGCGAGGTCGCGACGGCGACGAAGTACGAGATGACGAGCGCGAGGCCGATCACGACCCAGGGGATGAGCCCGAGAGCCCCCGACAGCGCGGCGACGACCATCGCGACGATGACGAGCGGGGCGCCCCACTGCTCGAACAGCCAGAAGTACGGCAGGGTGACCATGCCGAGCGCTCCGTACCGCGGGCGCAGCATCATGTCGCGCGCGCCGCGCAGCAGCTCGCCGAGCCCTTGCGACCAGCGCTTGCGCTGCCGCGACACGGCGGACCACGTCGATGGCACCTCCGTCCAGCACACGGGATCGGCGACGAAGACGATGCGGTACGGCTCGCGCTCGGTGCGGTGGTGGCGGTGCGCGGCGACGACGAGCTCGGCGTCCTCAGCGAGGCTCGCGGCGTCGAGGCCGCCGAGCTCGACGAGGGTGTCGCGGCGGAAGACGCCGAACGCGCCCGAGATGATGAGCAGCCCCTTGATCGCCGACCATCCGGCGCGGCCGACGAGGAAGGCGCGCAGGTACTCGAGCACCTGGATGCGCTCGATGAGGCGCGAGGGCACCTCGACGCGGTCGACCTCGGCCTCGATGAGCACCGCGCCGTTCGCGGGCCGCACGATGCCGCCGGAGGCGACCACGGTCGGGTCGTCGATGAACGGCTGCACGACGCGCAGCAGAGCGGTCGGCGAGAGGATCGAGTCGCCGTCGATCATGCAGACGAGCTCGTGCCGCGCGAACTGCAGCGCCGCGTTGACCGCATCGGCGCGACGGCCGACGGACGCCTTCCTGACCAGCAGCGCGTCATGCTGATCGAAGCGGTGGACGCTCTCGATCTCGCCGCTCACCGCCAGCGGGCTGATCGGGCTCTCGTCGGTGGGCGTCATCGGGAAGGCCGCGCGCAGCACCTCCGAGGTGCCGTCGGTCGAGCCGTCGTCGACGACGATGATCTGCACCTGCGGGTACTGCAGGCGCAGGAGCGACTCGACGCACGCGACCGAGCCGGCGCTCTCGTTGTGCGCCGGGACGAGCACGCTCACGCCCGGGGTCAGCGGGCTCGCGAACGTCCCGGAGAGCAGCTCGTCCGACGCCCAGCGCCGCTCGTCGGCGATCGCGCCGATCGCGCGGATGACGATCGTCACGTACATCAGCTGGTAGGTCGCGAAGTAGATCCCGAACGCGACCGTGATGACCACGAGCGACGCCTCGAGCCACGCGGCGAGCTCGGCGGGGATCACGATCCGCCGCCGAGGGTCGCGATCGCCTCGTCGAGGTGGCGACGGGCGATCGGGTTCGTTTCGAGCGGCAGTCGCTCGCGCAGCGGCTCGAGCGATCGACGGGTGCCGACGCGGCGGAGGGCATCGGCGGCGGCGATGCGCACGAGCGGGTCGTCGTTGGCGAGGGCGGCGATCGCATGGGGCTGCACTCCCGGGAGTCCCGCGTCGCTCCCCGTGCTCAGGGCGACGCGCAGGCCGTCCGGGTCGCGCGTGCTCCAGGCGGCGTGCAGCGACTCCACGTCGAGCAGACGGCAGCGCATGATCGCGATCGAGGCGACGAGCGGGGGCAGGCGGTGCTCGGCGCGGCACGCGGCCGCGAGCACCGGGGCGATCGCCTCGGTGCGCCCCGTGGAGCCCCATTCGAGAGCCGCGACGCCCCGCACGCGCGCATCGGGGTCGTCGAGCATCCGCACCATCAGGATCGACGACGGCTCCGTCGTGGTGCGCACGTACAGGCGGATGGCGCGCGCCCGCTCGATCGCCCGGCGGTCGCGCATGCCCTGCTTCGCGATCGCGGTCGCGCCGTTCGCGTCGAGCCACGACTGCAGCGCCTCGCGGTCCTCGCCGTGCACGCGCGTCACGACGGAGGCGACGGCGTGCAGCGTGGACGTCGATCGCGGCGGGGGAGCGGTTCCCTCCTCGACGAGGAGGGTGCGCAGGATCGTCGAGACCTCCGAGCGCCGGCCGCGCGTGCGCCGGTCGAGCCGCGCGATGCGGGCGCGCACGACGAGCACCGTCGCGAGCAGCGCGAGGCACAGGAGTGCCGCCGCCGCGGTCGCGACGAGCAGTGCGGTCATCGCGGCCGCGAGAGCAGGGTGGCGACGCGCAGGACGAGCTCGCGCGGGCTGAACGGCTTCGTGATGTACTCCTCGGCGCCCGCCGCGAACGCCCGCTCGACGTCGACCTCCTGCGCGCGCGCCGTCAGCATGAGGATGCGCGTGCCCGAGAGCCCCGGATCCGATCGCACCTCGCGGCACACCTCGAGGCCGTTGCGGCGCGGCAGCATCCAGTCGAGCACGATGAGGTCGGGCTTGTCGGAGAGCGCGCGCGACAGAGCGTTCTCTCCGTCGATGACGCTCACGACCTCGTGGCCGGCGGCCTCGAGCTTCATCGTCACCAGGTCGTTGAGATCCTGATCGTCATCGGCGACCAGAATGCGAGCCACGTCGTCCTCTATTCCCCCGGGCGGCGAGCGCGTCGCCGTGTCACGCCCTTCGCGTGCCTGGTGACGACGATAATGCAGTCGGAGTGAGGAGGGCCGCCGTGGTCGGAGCGAGTCTCGCGTCGACGGCGCGCCGGTGGAGCAGGCCTCGGCGACTTCTGGCCCTGCTCCTCGCGCTCCTCCTGGTCTTCGGCCTCTCCATCGCGGGAGGCAACGCGCTCGACGTCTCGATCGCCCGGGCGGACCTCGCGCCCGCGAGCGGTCTCATCGCCGTCCTGGCGCTCATCGCGCGGCAGGGCTGGCGCATCCCGATCACGACGGCGGGCGTCACGGCCGTCGCGATCGGCAACCTGGTGACGGGCCTGCCTGTGGACTACGTCCTGCAGACGGGGCTCCTGCGCATCCTCGAGATCTTGCTGTTCTGCGCGATCGTCGAGCGGTCGGGGCGGCTCCCTCGCCTCGACTCCGCCGCGCACAGCGTCCGCCTCGTCATCGGCGCGACGATCGCCTCGGCGTTCTTCGCGGTCGGCGTCACCGCCGTGCGCCTCCTCGCCGGGGTCGAACTGGCCGAGGCGTTCGCCAACGATGCCTTCGTGGCGAACCTCGTCTCGTTCGTGGTCGCGACGCCGCTGGCGTTCGCGCGCGTCCGTCAGGGCGCGACGGCCTCGCGCACGGAGGTCACCGCCCAGTGGCTGCTCATGGCCGCCGCGCTCATCGTGACCTTCACGCTCTCCGTCAACATCTCCCTGTCCTTCCTGCCCCTTCCGCTCTTCGCGTGGGCCGCCCTCCGCCTCTCGGCGATCGGCGTGACCCTGCAGCTCCTCCTCGTGACGCTCGGCACGACGATCGCGACGATCCTGGGCTGGGGGCCGTTCGCCGCGAACGCTGACGGCGTCCGCGACGCCATCGTGGTCCTCCAGGGCGGCCTGTTCATCTTCCTGAGCTCCACGCTCGTCCTGTGGTCGAAGCGCGTGGAGGGCGAGCTCGAGATCGAGCGCGCCCTCGCGAAGGATCGCGTGCTGCGTCGCGCGGTCGAGCAGGCTCAGACCGCGTTCCTCCTCGTCGAGCCGATCGGCGACGCCTACATCGTCGTCCAGGCGAACGATCACGGGCTCCGCGCCCTCGGGATGGACCCGGATAACGCGTTCTTCTCCGCCTCGTCGGAGATCAACATCGCGCTCCCGGAGGACCACCCGCTCATCGAGGGCCTCTCGATCGTGGCGGGCGGAGAGCCGCGCTGGCGCGGCGAGCTCGTGCTCGAGGCCTTCGCGGGTCGCGCCGACGCGGAGGTTGCGATCGAGCGCGCCGCCGGTGACAAGTCGGGCGTCATGTCGGTCGAACTCACCGACGTCACGGAGAAGCGGCGGGAGGATCGGCGACTGCGGGCGCTCGTCGAGCGCGAGCGAGCCCTCTCCGCGCAGTACCAGGAGCTCTCACGGCAGAAGGACGACTTCGTGGCCTCCATCAGCCACGAGCTGCGCACGCCCCTCGCGAGCATCGTCGGCTACGCCGAGACGCTCGACGAGACCGAGCTCGACCCGATGCAGCGCCGGTTCGTGGACACGATCGTCCGCAACGCCGGCCGACTGCAGGAGCGCGTGGAGGAGCTGCTATCGGCCGCGAAGCGCGCCGCCGACTCGGTCGACGACCCGCACCCCCTCGCTCTCGATCGCATCATCGGCGAGGTCGCCGACGACCTGCGCGCCGTCGCCGCGTCGCGACGGGTCGACATCGTCGTCGAGAGCTCCGCCACGGCCCTGCCGGAGGTCATCGGCACGGAGGACTCCGTGACCCGGGTGCTGACCAACATCATGAGCAACGCCGTGAAGTTCTCGCCCGACGACTCGAGCGTGGTGCTGAGCGCCCTCGTCGACGACGAGACGATCGAGCTGTTCGTCCGCGACGCCGGGCCGGGCATCCCGCTCGCCGACCAGGAGCGCGTCTTCGACCGGTTCTACCGCACGGAGGACGCCACGGCGAACGCCACCCCCGGCACCGGTCTCGGCCTCTCGATCGTGCGAACCCTCCTCGACGGGATCGGCGGATCCGTGCTCGTGGAGTCGGACGGCGAGCACGGCAGCACGTTCATCGTCCGCTTCGCGCGCGCCCACGACCTCGACCCCGCCCTCTGATCCGACACGCCCGGGCTTCCGCAGAGTCTCTGCAACGACCCGTGTGAGGAGGCTGGCAAAGGCGCCCCGACGGTTGAGATGAGGCCGCATTCTCGGCATCGTGGCTGGCTCGACGACCGCGAGACAGGAAGGGGCACCACCATGCTCACACTGACGCCGAACGCCAGCACCGTGATCGAGAACCTCGTCGCCCGCGAGGCCGACCCCCAGAGCGCGGGCCTCCGCATCGACGGAGCGACGCAGCAGAACGAGTTCGCGGTGACCGTCGCGCCCGCGCCCCTGCCCGGCGACCACGTCGTCGAGGCCGGCTCCGCCCGTGTCTTCCTCGAGCAGCACGCCTCGGTGGCGCTCGACGACAAGGTCCTCGACGCTCAGGTGAGCGACGAGGGCGCCGTTCGCTTCGCGATCGGCGAGCAGCAGGGGCTCTAGCCCTTCGTATCCGCGACGGCCGCACCCCCGGTTCGGGGTGCGGCCGTCGCCATGTCCGCCGGCTCTGCCAGGCTGGAGGCATGCCCGTGATCGAGAACTCCCGACTGGCCGTCATCGGCGCAGGAGCCGTCGGCTCCTCCCTCGCCTACGCCGCGCTCATCCGCGGCTCCGCTCGCGAGGTCGCCCTCTACGACATCGACGCCCGACGCGCCGAGGCCGAGGTGCTCGACCTCGCCCACGGCACTCCGTTCACGGGGTCGAGCCGCGTCACGGGTGGCGGCGACCTCGACGTCGTCGAGGGCGCCAACATGGTCGTCGTCACCGCGGGGGCCAAGCAGCACCCCGGCCAGAGCCGCCTCGACCTCGCGGCCACGAACGTCGGGATCCTCCGCGAGCTCATGCCCGAGCTCGTCGCCCGCGCTCCCGATGCCGTCTACATGCTCGTCACCAACCCGTGCGACGTGCTCGCCGTCGCCGCGCACCGCTTCAGCGGTCTCGACCCCGCTCGCGTGTTCTCGAGCGGCACCGTCCTCGACTCCTCCCGACTGCGCTGGCGTCTCGCCGAGCGCGTGGGCGTCGCCGCCTCGAGCGTCCACGCGATGATCGTGGGCGAGCACGGCGACAGCGAGTTCCCGCTCTGGTCGCAGTCGCGCATCGGCCCCATCCCCGTCCGCGACTGGGTGGGCGACGACGGCGAGCGGCTGAGCGTCGAGGAGCTCGACGCGATCGCCGACGAGGTCAAGAACGCCGCGTACACCGTCATCGCCGGCAAGGGCGCCACGAACTACGCGATCGGGCTCTCCGGCGCGCGCATCGTCGAGGCCGTCCTCCACGACGAGAAGGCGATCCTGCCGGTGAGCAGCGTCCTCGACGGCTACCACGGCGTGAGCGGCGTCGCTCTCTCCGTCCCGAGCGTGGTCGACGCGGGCGGGGTCGCCCGTGTCATCGACACCCCCTTCGCGGCGGAGGAGGAGCGCGCCCTGCACGCGAGCGCCGCGGCGGTCCGCCGCTCGCTCGACGCGCTCGATCTCGGCTGACGGGCGATCAGAGCGGGGGGATGCCCTGCTCCCGACCGCGCAGACGCTCGATGAGCCGTCGGTCGCGCTTCGTCGGCCGGCCGGCGCCGCGCTCCCGGAGCACGTCGAGCGCCCGCTCGGCCTTCGGCGGCGGCGGGGGAGTGCGGTCCTCGTAGTTCTGCTGCGCGAGCGGGGCGCTCGTCCGCTTCGTGATGAGCCCCGTGACGGCGACGATCCGCTCGCCGCCGGGCGTGTAGGCGCGGACGAGGTCGCCCGGCTTCACGGTCTGCGACGGCTTCGCCGTCGCGCCGTTGACCTTCACATGCCCGGCCTTGCACGCGGCCGTCGCGGCCGACCTCGTCGAGTAGAGCCGGATGGCCCACACCCACGCGTCGACGCGCGCGCTCGGGGGCGCGGGGGCGGGGCTCATGCCTCCAGGGTAGGCCGCTGTCAAGGATCTGGAGAGCCTCGCTCGAGCGTCCTAGCGTCGCCGCATGAGCGACGTCTCCCGACTGGCGACCCTCGACGAGGTCGCCGAGCTCGTGCGCGGCCGACCGGACGCCCACGTGCGCTACAGCCGCGACCCGCGCACGGAGGCCGGCCGCGGGAGCACCGACACCGAGAGCGGCCTCGAGCTGCCGGGCCTCTCGGTGAACCCGCTCGGCGCCGAGGCGTGGTGGACCCGACCGCTCGAGGACTGGATCGCTCGCCAGCTCTGCCAGTACCGCCATCTCGCCGAGGAGGATGACGACGACGAGCGGGAGGCATGGGTCGTCGCTGGACGCACGGTCGGTCGCGGCCCCGACTGCGAGCCGCTCCTCGCCGAGGTCGAGGTCATCGCGGTCGTCGCCGATGCCGCTCTCGACGAGGCGGAGTCCCGTTACCGGGAGGTGTTCGACGCCGGTCGCGGCCCCGAGGACTGACCGACCCGCTCAGCTCAGCAGCTCGGCGAGCGCCGCGTCACTCACGCGGCCGTGGCTCAGGGCCGCCGTCGTGCCTCGGCGGTACTTCTCGAGCACGAGCGGGTCGATGTACGAGCTGCGCGCGACGGCGGGGGTGTTCCGCAGTCCCTCCGCGACGACCGCGATCGCCTCGCGGATCGCCCGCTCCTGCTCCTTCTTGGTCGCCGAGGGCCCGCACCGCGCGAGGTGCTCGGCCGCGAGCCGCGACCCACGCAGCGTCCTCAGGTCCTTCGGCGTGATCGCGCACCCGGTGGCCGACCGCAGGTACTCGCTGAGCGCCGCCGAGTGCACGCGGTGCACGCCAGCGTCGTCGATCCACTCCGTCACGCGATCGCCGCTCTCGCCCGCGGGGCCGCGCGCGCTGCGGGCGAGCACGAGCGCCGCGGCGAGGTCGTCGTCCTCGTGCTCGGCCTCCCAGCGCACGCCGGACTTGGCCGGGAAGTCGAACGAGATCGTCGAGCCCGAGACGGAGACGTGCTCCCACGCGAGCGTGAGCGCGCCGATCGTGCCGCGCTCGAGGGCGTAGCGCTCCTCGCCGACCCGCACGCCGAGCGCGTCGATGATGCGCGCCGCGATCGCGAGCGCCCGCGCCTGGGGGTCGTCGCCGCGGAGGTCGCGCGTCACCCGTGCGCGCATCGCCCCGGTCGCGGCGGCGAGCTCGCGCACGCGCGCGAACTTCCGCACCCCGGCCCGCCTCGTCCACTCCTCGTGGTAGCGGTACTGGCGCCGGCCGTCGGCGTCGAGGCCCATCGCCTGCACGTGGCCCCGCTCGTCGGGGCAGATCCACACCTCGCTCCACGCGGGCGGGATCGCGAGCGCGGCGATGCGGGCGCGCACGTCCGCGTCCGCGACCGCCCGGCCCCGGGCATCCAGGTACCGGAAGCCCCGGCCGTGCCGCACGCGCCGGATTCCGGGCGCGTCGGGGGAGGATCGTTTCAGTCGCATCGGGTCAGGATGCCCGACCCGCCACCGCGGGCGACACCCGCTTGCGCTCGGTCGCGATCGCATCCGCTGCGCGCACGAGCGCGAGGTGCGAGAGGGCCTGCGGCGTGTTGCCCATGTGGCGCTCGTTCTCGACGTCGTACTCCTCGGCGAGGAGGCCGACGTCGTTCGCGAGCCCCACGAGGCGGTCCATGAGTGCGACTGCGTCGTCGAGGCGCCCGCCGCGCGCGTAGTTCTCGACGAGCCAGAACGCGCACGCGAGGAACGGGTGCTCATCGCCGGGCAGCCCGTCCACCCCCGACTCGGTGCGGTAGCGCAGCGGCAGGCCGCCGCGCAGGAGGGTCGCCTCGATGCGCGCGACGGTCGCGAGCATCCGCGGGTCGTCGTAGGCGACGAAGCCGATGTGGGCGAGCTGCAGCAGCGACGCATCGACCTCGTCTGTCTCGTAGTGCTGCACGAACCAGCCGCCATCGGCGACCCCGTTCGCGAATATCTCCTCGCGCAGACCATCGCGCAGCGCCTCCCAGTGCGCGGCGTCGCCGGCGAGCCCCTGCTCGCGCACGGCGTGCGCCCCGCGGTCGAACGCCGCCCAGAGCATCGCGCGGGAGTGCGTGAAGGTGCGGTGCGGTCCGCGGATCTCCCAGATGCCGTTGTCGCGTCGGTCGAGGTGCTTCTCCGCGTGCTTCAGCAGCTCGGTCTGCAGCGCCCAGGAGAAGCCGTCCTCCTCGACGCCGAGGTCGCGCGCGCGATCGAGGGCAATCATGACCTCGCCGAAGATGTCGCCCTGGAACTGCGTGTACGCGCCGTTGCCGATTCGCACCGGAGCCGACCCGCGGTAGCCGGGCAGCGAGTCGAGCTCGTACTCGGTCAGCCGCCGCTCTCCCGAGAGCCCGTACATGATCTGCAGGTCCTGCGGGTCGCCGGCGATCGCGCGGAGCAGCCAGGCGCGCCACTCGGCGGCCCCCGACTGATAGCCATGCAGCATGAGCGCCTCGAGCGCGAGCGCGGCATCGCGAAGCCAGACGTAGCGGTAGTCCCAGTTGCGGCTGCCTCCCATGTCCTCCGGCAGGCTCGTCGTCGGCGCGGCGACGATGCCGCCGGTGTCCTCGTGCGTGAGCGCGCGCAGGACGAGCAGCGATCGCCGGACGTGCTCGTCGTAGGCGCCGGGCGCTGCGCACGTCTGCGCCCAGTCGCGCCACCAGGCGCGCGTGCGGTCGAGCTGCTCGTCGAGGTCGAGGGCGTCGGGGATCGAGCGGTGCGCCGGGAACCACGTGAGCACCGTGTCGACGGTCTCGCCCTCGCGCACGACGAACTCGGCGCGGTGCGCATGGTCGACGGCCCGGAAGCGGGGGCCGCGGACGACGACCGCGTCCGGCCCCGCGATCGCGACGAGGGCCGGATGCTCGTCCGTGCCCGCCTGCCGCATCCACGGCATCGCGCTCGCGTAGTCGAACCGGATCCGCAGCAGCTGCTCGACGGCGACCTCGCCGCTGAGCCCGCGCACCCGGCGCACGACGTCGGCTCGACGATCGCCGTGCGGCATCGCGTCGACGACCTCGATCTCGCCCGTCGCGATCCGCCAGCGCGTGACGAGCACGAGGGTGTCCTCCTCGTAGCGCCGCTCGACGCACTCGGCGTCGCCGAGGGGCCGCAGCAGCCACTGGCCGTGCTCCTCGGTGCCGAGCAGGGCGCCGAACGTCGACGCCGAGTCGAACCGCGGCAGGCACAGCCAGTCGATCGCCCCCTCCCGGTTCACGAGCGCGGCGGTGTGGCAGTCGCCGATGATGGCGTAGTCCTCGATGGGGGCGGGCATCCCCCCAGCCAATCGGAGCTTCCTCCGAACTCCGTGCACGACGGGCCGCGACGCCCGCAGTCGCACCTAGCGTGGAGGGATGCCCTCCTCCCGCGACCGGTCCCTGATCATCCTCGGCGCGACGGGCGACCTCGCCGAGCGCCTCCTCCTCCCCGGCCTCGCGAGCCTCCTCGCGGCGGGCCGCGCGACGGACGTCCAGCTCATCGGTGCCGGCGGCAGCGACTGGAGCGACGACCGCTGGCGCGACCTGCTGCGGTCGACCCTGGGAGAGTCCGCGGGCGACGCGCTGCCGGGCATCCTCGATCGTGCCCGCTACGTGCGCACCGACGCGACCGACGCGGATGCCCTGCGCGCGCTCCTCGCCGCCGCCGAGCACCCGCCGCTCGTCTACCTGGCCCTTCCGCCGTCGATCGCGCTCGCGACGGTCGAGGCGCTCGCGACCGTCGAGCTGCCCGAAGGAGCGGTGCTCGCCCTCGAGAAGCCCTTCGGGGTCGACCGCGAGACCGCGGCGCACCTCAACGCGCGGCTCGCCGCACTCCTCCCGGAGGACCGGATCTTCCGCATCGACCACTTCCTCGGCAAGTCGACCGTCGCGAACCTCATCGGGCTGCGGGCCGCGAATCGCGTGATCGAGGCCGTCTGGAGCCGCGACGGCATCGACCGCCTCGAGATCGTGTACGACGAGTCCCTCGCGCTCGAGGGCCGCGCCGGCTACTACGACACGGCGGGCGCGCTCGTCGATATGATCCAGAGCCACCTGCTCCTCGTGCTCGCCCTCGCCGCGATGGAGCTGCCGTCGAGCCTCGACGCCGACGACCTGCACGGCGCGATGATGCAGGTCCTGCGGGCGACGCGCGTGCGGGAGGGCGACCCGGTCGCCTCGAGCCGGCGGGCGCGCTACACCGCGGGCACGGTCGAGGGCGACGCCGTTCCCGATTACGTGGCGGAGGAGGGCGTGGACCCCGACCGGGCGACCGAGACGCTCGCCGAGGTCGCGCTCGAGATCGCGACGCCTCGATGGGCCGGGGTGCCGATCGTGCTGCGCAGCGGCAAGGCGCTCGGGTCGCCGTCGACGCACGTGCGCGCGCGCATGTCGCCGGCCGCTCACATTCCGCGCGGACTCGCCCCCGCGGGAGGGTCACCGGCGATCACGATCGCGCTGAGCCCGGAGCGGCTCTCGATCGAGCTCGACATCAACGGCGCGGGCGACCCCGCCGACCTCGACCGTGTGAGCCTCGACGCCGACTTCGCCGCGGGCGAGCTCACCGCGTACGGCGAGGTGCTCGGCGACGTGCTCGAGGGCGACTCCGCATTCACGGTCCGCGGCGACGTCGCCGAGGAGTGCTGGCGCATCGTCGAACCCGTCCTCGAGGCCTGGCGCGCCGACCGCGTGCCGCTCGAGGAGTACCCCGCCGGCTCGAACGGGCCCGAGCACTGGGCGCCGCTACCGTAGCCCCATGACGACGGCTCTCATCACGGGCGCTACGGCCGGCATCGGCGCCGAGTTCGCCCGCCAGCTCGCCGCCCGCGGCATCGACCTCGTGCTCGTCGCGCGCACCGCCGCCCGCCTCGAGGAGGTCGCCGCCGAGCTGCGGTCGCGCCACGGCGTCGGCGTCGAGACGATCGCGGCCGACCTGTTCGAGGAGTCCGGGGTCGCCGCGGTCGAGCGCCGCGTGCGCGACGACGCGCATCCGATCGATCTGCTCGTCAACAACGCCGGCCACGGTCTCGTGACCGACTTCGCCGCCTCGCCCCTCGACGACGAGGTGCGCCACCTCGACCTGCACGTCGGCGTGCCGCTGCGGCTCACGCATGCGGTGATGCAGGGGATGCTCGCGCGCGGTCGCGGCCGCATCGTCCTGATCTCGAGCGTCGCGGCCTTCACCCCTCGCGGGAGCTACGGCGCCGCCAAGGCCTGGGGCGTATCGTTCGCGCGGTGGGCGAACCTGCGGTACCGCGGCCGCGGCGTGAGCGTCACGGCGGTCGCGCCCGGCTTCACGCGCACCGAGTTCCACGAGCGCATGGGCGTCGCCACGACGGGGGTGCCGGGGCCGCTCTGGCTCGACGTGCGCGACCTCGTGCGGCTCGCGCTGCGCGACATCGACCGCGGCCGCTCGGTCTCGATCCCGACGCTGCGCTACAAGGTCATCGCGGGGCTCGCGCGCGTGCTGCCGGCGCGCGTGGCGGCCGCGGGGAGCCTCGCCCCGAACGACTAGACCGAGACGGGCTCGGGCGCCTCGGCGAGCTGAGTCTTCCAGGCGACGAGCCCGCGGACGGTGCCGCTCTCGTCCTGGGCGAGGCGCTCCATCGCGTCGGCGGGCACGAAGTAGTTGATCGCGACCCACGCCCGCACGGTCTCGTCGGGGTCGGAGGCGAGCTCGCGCAGGATGTCGCACGGCGTGTGCTCGTTCTTGGCCACGCACGCGCGCACGCTCGCGACCGGATCCTTCGCGAGAGCCGCGTAGACCTCCTCGGGCGCGTGGTACGACAGCGCGGCGCTCTCGCGGATCCGCGGGTTCGCGTCGCTCGCGAGCCGACGGATGCGCGCGATCTTCGACGCCGTCACCGTGGGGGAGAGGAACTGCGCGACCGGGTCGGGCGAGGTCGCGCGCACGGGGGCGCTCGCCGCGAGCTGCCGGCGCTGAGCGGGGGTGTTGAAGCGGATGCACGACATGCGCGGAAGAATAGCCCGGGGCCGTGACATCCGGGCCGTCGGGCGCGCCGCGCCTCACTACACTGACAGCGTGAGCGATGCCGACGCAGTGCCCCCGGCGAGCCGCCCGCCCGTCAGCACGCGCGTTCTCACGGTGCCGAATCTGCTGAGCGCGATCCGCCTCGCTCTCGTGCCCGTGTTCCTCGTCCTCGTGCTGACGGGGCAGGATGTCGCGGCGCTGCTCGTCATCGTCTTCTCGAGCGTCTCCGACTACGTCGACGGCATCATCGCCCGGCGCTTCAGCCAGATCACTAGGCTCGGGCAGCTGCTCGACCCGGCGGCCGACCGCCTCTTCATCTTCGCCGCGGTCTTCGCCCTCGCGGTGCGCGAGGTCGTGCCGTGGTGGCTCGTGGTCGTCATCGTGGGCCGCGACGTCATGCTCGTCGTCCTCGGCATCGTCCTCGCGCAGCATCGGTACGGTCCGCTGCCCGTGCACCACCTCGGCAAGCTCGCGACCTTCGCCCTGTTCTACGCCCTGCCGATCCTCGTCCTCGGCCAGGCGTTCCCCGACGCACGGGCGATCTCCGACCCCATCGGCTGGGCCTTCGCCCTGTGGGGCGCGTTCCTGTACTGGTGGGCCGGCGCGCTCTACCTGCGCCAGACCCTCGAACTCGTCGGGAATCGACCCGGAGCGGCGGCCTCCGCATCGGATACGCTGAATCCCCTGAGGAGGTCCACTGATGGCTGAGAACGTGTCTGCCCGCCCCACGGGGGATGAGCAGAGCAGCGCCGCGCCGGCGTACAACTCGTCGGAGACGACGGTCCACTACGGCCCCGACTTCGTCGCGCAGCTCGCCGCCATGGAGGCCGGGGTCACCGTCGAGGAGCAGGAGGCGATCGCGGCGCTGCCGTCCGGCTCCGCCCTGCTGATCGTTCGTCGCGGCCCCAACACGGGCGCCCGCTTCCTCCTCGATGCGGATGTCACGGTCGCGGGTCGTCACCCCGACGCCGACATCTTCCTCGACGACGTGACCGTCTCGCGCAAGCACGCGGAGTTCCACCGCGACGGCACCGCGTTCACGGTGCGCGACCTCGGGTCGCTCAACGGCCTCTTCTTCAACGGCGAGCGCATCGACGGCACCGCAGCGCTCGTCGACGGCTCGGAGGTGCAGGTCGGCAAGTTCCGCCTGACCTTCTACGCCTCGCGCGCCGACCGCCGCCCGGTCGCGTAGTGGCGGAGCGGTCCGCCGCCGCAGCCCGTCGTCCCGCGACGGCCGCGGCATCCCTGCTGAGCATCGGACAGGTGCTCGCCAAGCTCAGCCCCGAGTTCCCCGATCTGACCCCCTCGAAGCTGCGCTTCCTGGAGGAGCGCCAGCTCATCTCGCCCTCGCGGACCGAGTCGGGTTACCGCAAGTTCTCTCCGACCGACGTCGATCGGCTGCGCTTCGTGCTGACGATGCAGCGCGATCACTACCTGCCGCTCAAGGTGATCCGCGGCTATCTCGACGAGCTCGACGCCGGCCGCACTCCGAGCCTGCCGCTCGGCGGTGCCGTGCCCGCGCCGTCGATGCTCGCCACCGAGCGGCGCTACAGCCGCGACGAGCTCGTGCGGGAGGCCGGTGCGACCGCCGCGCTCCTCGGCGACGCGGTCACCGCATCCCTCATCGCACCCGGCGAG
This sequence comes from Microcella sp., assembly GCF_030645145.1. Taxonomy (GTDB): domain Bacteria; phylum Actinomycetota; class Actinomycetes; order Actinomycetales; family Microbacteriaceae; genus Microcella. The sequence continues at coordinate 18,770 of NZ_JAUSMI010000042.1, forward strand.
ACGTACGGCGATGAGGCGCTCCAGGTGCTCCGCTCGCTCGTCGAGCTGCAGCGCTCGGGCATCGAGCCCCGCCACCTTCGCGGCTTCCGCGCCGCCGCCGAGCGCGAGCTCGGGCTCATCGAGAGCGCGCTCATCCCGGTCTCCCGCCGGAACGATCCGTCCTCCCGCGCGCGGGCCGCCGAACTGGCCGTCGAGATCGCCGGGCAGCTCGAGATCGTGCGCTCGAGCCTGATCAGATCGGCCCTCGGCAGGCTACAGTCGTAGTCGGGCCCGACACGCCGCGCCGACGGAGCGAATGTCTGCGGCGGGGGTCGGGTGGCTCGCTAGTCTGGATGACGTGATGCGAAGTATCACGTTAACGATGAAGGTTAGGTAGAGGCCATGAGCGACGTCAGCCGCCGCGACGAACGGTACGACCTCGGCCTGCTCTTCACCGACGGGCTCCCCGAGCTCGACGACCAGGCCGGCTACCGCGGCGCCGTCGCCGCTCGCGCGGCGGGGATCTCGTACCGCCAGCTCGACTACTGGGCCCGCACGCAGCTCGTCGAGCCCACGGTGCGCGGCGCCTCCGGCTCCGGCACGCAGCGCCTCTACGGCTTCCGCGACATCCTCGTCCTCAAGCTCGTCAAGCGGCTCCTCGACACCGGCATCTCCCTCCAGCAGATCCGCACCGCCGTCAACCAGCTCCGCGAGGCCGGCGTGAGCGACCTCGCGCAGACGACCCTCATGAGCGACGGTGCGAGCGTCTACCTCTGCACCTCCGACGACGAGGTCATCGACCTCGTGAGCCGCGGGCAGGGCGTTTTCGGCATCGCCGTCGGCAAGGTCCTCCGCGAGGTCGAGAGCTCGCTCGTCGACCTCGACTCGACGGCCGCCGCCGACCCCGCCGACGAGCTCGCTCAGCGCCGCGCGACGCGCGCGAGCTGACCGCCGCCCGCTCCACGGGCATCCGGCGCCGCCCCGCGCTCGCACGGGCGGAGAGTGGTTGACGCGGTCTAGCTGTACTCGGCAGGGACGTTGGTGACACAACCGTTGTGAGACAGGGAGACCTCCTGGCTTAGTGGAGCTGTCTAGTTCTTCACTGCCAGGAGGTCTCGTGTCCCACGGTAATGCCCGCTTGAACGTGCGTGGCAGGC
>NZ_JAUSMI010000049.1 GCF_030645145.1 Microcella sp.
GGCCGCGGCGCCGATCACGGCTCGCCCCGCACGAGCTCGCCGCTCGGCAGCCAGCGCGCCGTGACCCCGTCGATGGAGATCTCGATCCCCTCGTCCGCGAAGCTCTCGACGGGTGCGCAGCCGCCGCCGTTGCTCTCGCGATCGGCGATCCACAGGCAGAACGTCGGCGCGTCGCCGAGCCGCCCGATCGAGTCGTCATCGCCCGCGAGCAGCCCGACGTACTGCACACCGTCGATCTCGGCGAGCAGGAGCGGGCCGGCGATCGTGTCGGGCGTGTAGTTCCAGATGAGCTCGTCGGCGGGCGTCGGGTTCGCCTCGAGCGCCGCGAGTGCGGGGATCCCGAGCGCCCGAACCTCGTCGAGCGTGACGGCGCCGTTCTGCACGACCTCGAGGCTCGGCGCGCCCTTGGGCGACCACGCGAACTCCACCGAGAACGCCCCGTCGTCGTACACGCCCTCGAGCCCCGCGCTTCGGAAGGACCGCTCGCTCGTGCACGTCTCGCCCGTGAGGAACGCGCCGTCGATCACGACCCCGCCGCACACCTCGACGATCGAGTCGCTCACCCACTGCCGGTAGACGATGAGCCGCGGGTCGCGCGAGGGCTCGCCGAAGACGACGGGGCCCGAGACGACGTCGATGCCGCGGCCCTCGAGCTGCGTGAGCACGGTCGCGTCGGCGAGATCCCACTGGCCCGTCGCGTCGCGCTGGGCCGGCTGCTCGCCGTCGAAGATCGCGAAGGCGGGCGGCGGCGCGGTGAGGGCCGCGTGCGCCGCGACGAGGATGCCCGTGAGCACCAGGAGCGCGATCGCCCCGATCGCGGCATCCCGCCGCTCCGTCCGGCTCGAGCCGCGCAGTCGCGCGAGCACGGCGGCCCCCGCGGTCGCGAGCCAGGAGCGGTCGTCGTCGAGCTCGTCATCCTCCTGACGGAGTCCGCTGGCGTCAGCGGACCGAATGAGGGGCGGCGGAGGGGCGGCGGGCGTGAGGGCCGCGAGCTCGGCGGCCGCGGCGGCGGCATCGGCGACCGACGCCTCGTCTCGGGGTCGCGCGAAGGCGCGTCGTTCGAGCTCTCGACGCCGTTCCGCGTCGAGCTCGCCCTGCTCGCTCACCCGTCCGCCTCTCCCGGCCCGTCGGAGGGCGCATCCGACGGGCCATCGCCCGGCAGCGTCGGCGGGTCGATGAGCCGCGCATCGCCGGTCGGGCCCCACTGGATCACCTGGAGCTCGCCCTCGACCATGATCGACGGCCGCGGCTGATCGAGCGGCACGAATCCGCGGCGCGCGGCGTCGGCTTCGAGCATGCACCCGCCGTAGTCGCCGGGGCCGGAGGTGAACGACTCGAGGAGCAGGCACACGAAGTCCTCGCCGTCGGGCGTGCCGAGCTGCCCGCCGTCGAGCCGGATCGCCCACACCCGCTGCGGCTCCGACGCGTCGCGCCCGGGCGCCTCGAGCAGCAGGCGCGGCGAGAGGTCGGTGTCGACGCCGAAGTACTCGACGCGCGCGAGCTCGGCGAGCTTCTCGCGCTCGGCCTCGGTGGGCTCCCGTTCGAAGACCGCGAGCGACGGCTGGGGCTCCGTCACGAGGGCGACGGCCGTGAGCGCCGCACCGAGAACGAGGATGCCCGTGGCGGCGGCGACTTGCCGGCCGCGGCGCACGGTGCGGCGCGGTTCGCGCTCCGGCACGGGGTCCTCGTCGAGGGCGGGCTGCGCTTCGGCCTGCGGCTGGTGCTGCGGCTGGTGCTCGGAGCGCGGCGAGACCTCGGACGCGATCGCCGGCGGCGACGCGGCCTGCGAGACGGGTGTCGGGTCGGCGGGGCGGGCATCCGCCGTGGGCTCGGGGAGGGGTCGGTCCGGGTCGGGGCGCCCGTAGAGCGCGCGGGCGCGATCGAGGGCGTCGTCGCCGCTCACGGGAGGCCCGCGTCGAGCGTGCCGGAGGCATCCCAGCTGGCCACGAGGCCGTCGCTCACCTGGAGCTCGATGCCGTCCTCGAGGAAGAGCTCGGCGCGAGCGCAGTTGCGCGTGCTGCCCTGCCCGTTCGCGGCGAGCAGGCAGAACTGCGGGCGCTCATCGCCGGGCTGCCACACCGCGTCCTCGCTGCGGACGAGGGCGCCGGCGAAGACCCACCCGTCGATCTCGCCGAGCACGAGGGGGCCGGCGATCACGCCGCCGGGGTCGAGGAAGAGGGACTGGGCGAGCGGGACATCCTCTGCGACCTCCTCGAGCGCTTCGAGGGCCGGGATCCCGAGGGCGCGGATCTCGTCGAGCGTCTCGACACCCTCGGTCGAGTCGGCGAGCGAGTGGGAGCCGTCGGGCGACCACGCGTAGTCGAGCCGGTAGCCGTCGCGCTCGAACGTCCCGGCGACTCCCTCGGTGCGGAAGGTCTGCTCCGACACGCACGTCGCGTGCATCGGCCAGGCGTTCTCGACGACGACCGCGGCGCACACGTCCGTGAGCGCGTCGCTCACCCACTCGCGGTAGACGGCAAGCCGCACCGGGTCGTCGCGCTCGCCGAAGACGTGCGGGCCGCTGAGGAGGAGCGTGCCCCGCTCGCGGAACGTCTGGTCGATCGTCACGATGCCGGTCGGGACGCCCTCGTTCTCGGCCGCCTGCTCGCCGGAGTCGAAGATCGCGTAGGCGGGCGGGGGAGCGATGAGGGCGGCATGGACGACGCCCGCGGCGGTCGCGGCGACGCCGAGAGTCAGAGCGACGACGCCGGCGCGGCGGAGGTCGCGACGGGTGAGGGCGCGGAGGCGACGGACCGCGCGGAGTGCGAGGGCCGTCGTGGCGGCGCTGAGGCGCTCGCCGAGGGTGGGCGGGAGGTCGAGGTCGTCGGGGTCGTCGGGGCTCGTCTCGTGCGCGTCGACGGACGGTGCGAGGCCGGATCCGGTGCGGCGTCGGTCGGCGAGTGGTGCCGAGGTGCCGGTTCGCGCCACGGGGGAGAAGCTTGCGCTGGTCCGCTCCACGGCGGCGGCGGCGGGGGCGGCGGCCGGGCGGAGGCGCGCGAGCTCGGCGGAGGCCGCGGCGGCGTCCG
>NZ_JAUSMI010000052.1 GCF_030645145.1 Microcella sp.
GCTCCGGCAGCCGCACCGACCGCGCCCGCGCAGCCGGCCCCGGCCGGCGCGCAGGTCGTGCCGCACAGCCGCATGCGCGCGACGATCGCCCGCCGCCTCACCGAGAGTAAGAACTCGGTTCCGCACTTCTATCTCACCGCCGACTGCCGCGTCGACGCGCTGCTCGACATGCGCAAGCAGATCAACGCGGGCGGTCGGGTGAAGGTGAGCGTCAACGACCTCGTCGTGAAGGCCGTCGCGGGCGCGTTCCGCGACGTCCCCGAGTCGAACCGCACGTGGAGCGACGACGGCATGGTCATCCACGACTCGGTCGACATCGGCATCGCGGTGTCGCTCGAAGACGGCCTCGTCGTCCCCGTCGTGCGCGGCGTCGAGAGGCTGAGCGTCTCGGCGCTCGGAGCCCGCATCGCCGAGCTCGCCGGCCGCGGCCGCGAGGGCCGCCTCAAGCTCGCCGAGCTCGAGGGCGGCAGCTTCACGGTCTCGAACTTCGGCATGTTCGGCACGCAGGCCTTCTCGGCGATCATCAACCCGCCGCACGCGGGCATCCTCGCCGTGGGCGCCGCGTCGGCCAGACCCGTCGTGGTCGACGGTGCGCTCGACGTCGGCCAGGTCATGACCGTGACGCTCTCGGCCGACCACCGGTCGTGGGATGGCGCGCTCGCCGCGCGCTGGCTCGCCGCCTTCGTCGCCCGCATCGAGAGCCCGCTCAGCATCCTCGCCTGAGGTAGCCGCCAAGAGCCCCCGGTCGGATCGCGACCGCGCGGTCAGGCGACGAAGGCCTCCGACCGCACCGACCCGTCGTAGCCGCCCGAGGGCGTGCGGAGGGAGAACAGCGACCCGACCGTCGGAGCGATGTCGATCGTTCGGGCCTGCGCGGACGAGGACGTTGCGCGGCGCACGCGCGGGCTCCCTCCGGAGACGAAGAAGGGGATCGGCTCAGTCGCCGGGTGGCCGTGGTTGCCCGGAATGGGGTTCGAGACAACGGCGGGGTCGCTGAAGCGCCAGCCCGCGCGGCAGGTCGCGATGAGGTCGCCCGCCTCCGGCCCGAGGCGGAGTTCCGCGGGCGATCGGATCTCGAGCACTCCGGGGTGCGCTGCGACGATCGTCGAGATCTCAGCGAGGGCGGCATCGCGGCGGTCGGCTGCGCCGACCCAGTAGAGCAGATCGGCGCCGCCGTTCTGTGCGATCACCGTGCCCGCCTTGAGCTCCGGGCTGCCATTCAGCAGCTGCGTGATCGAGATGACGTTCGTCGGGATCGACCAATCCATCGAGTGGTCGGCGGTCACGATGAGGATGCTCGAGCTCCACTTCCCCGACGCGACCAGCCGATCGACAAAGCGACCGACCTGCAGGTCCGTACTGAGCAGAGCCGCCGAACGGGCCGCCTGGAGGGTCGTCCCCGTGAGATCGCTGTGACCCACGCGATCGACGTCGCCGAGATTCGCGAAGACCAGATCCGGGTCGGGGCCGTCGACCATCGCGATGAGCGCGTCGACAGTGGCGGCGTCGGGCGCGTGCTCGGTGATCGGCACGAGTGGGGACGGCTCCCACCTATAGGTGGCGCGCTCGCCGAAGATGCCGTACAGGTATTGCTTGCTGAGCACTGTGCCCGTCGTGCGCCCGCGCTCGTTGAGGCGCTCAATGATGGTGGGGAACCTCAGGTCGTTCGGTCGGTCGAGATCGCGAATGACGCCTTCGGCCCGATCGTAGACGGCGTTCGCCGGCACACCCGAGCGGTCGGGGCGCACCCCCGTCATCATCATGACGTGGTTGGGGATCGTCTCCATGACGGGTAGCGATCGCGCCGCGGGGAACGTGGTTCCCGCTGCGCGGAGCTCCGCGAGTCGCGGGGTGAGCGTCGCGGAGATCTCATCGGGGCGGCATCCGTCGACGACCAGCACGTAGACGCGCGTTCGTTCCTTGACGGGTCGCGCCGCCCACGCCGTGCCCTCGGTCGCCGAGAGCAGTACGGATGCGCCGCCCGCCGCGATCGCAGTCAGGAAGGTTCGGCGGTCGAGGCCGGGGCGTGCGGTCACGAAGGTCTCCGTTCGGGAATGGGGTCGGGATCGAGCTGGGGTCGTGCGATCTGGAGTTGCGGGCTCAGGCGCGGCGCACGCGCTGCGTGCCGGCGTCGACTATCCACGAGGTCGACAGCCGGGCGGGCGATGCGGGGTCGGTGCGCTCGTCGAGAGCGAACCAGTCCATGCGCAGCGCGGCGGGTGTCACGTGGACGACGGAGTACCCGTGAGAGTCGAAGTCGAGGTGCTTCACGTGCGGATTGGCCGCGCGGAACGCTGACTCGACGGCGAGCGACGCCGACCGCGGCGGCACACGCAGGATGTCGTCGAGATTGTCGCTCGTCACCGAAGTGCATACGAACTCGGTTGCGACCGATGCGCCCGACACCGGGTAGGTGAGTGGGTCGGCGGGGATGTCGCAGGCCCAGGCCGAGTGGATGTCGCCGGTGAGGAACACGGTGTCCGCGATCGCCCGGTCGCGGAGATGCCGTATGACGCGGTGGCGATCGGCCGTGTAGCCGTCCCACTGGTCGACGTTGTAGGGGACGCCGTCGATGCCGGTGCCTCCCGTGAGCTGACGCACCGCTGCGAGCTCCGTCATGCTGAGGGTCGAGGGGAACCGCACGGGCGTGATCATGACGGGATTGCCGATGATCTTCCACTGCACGTCGGAGCTCGAGAGGCAGTCCAGCAGCCACTCCATCTGCTCCGACCCCGTGATGGTGCGGGTGGCGTCATCGACCCCTGGATCGACGGGCGAGGATGCCTGCTGGTCTCGGTAGCTGCGAAGGTCGAGCATCGAGACGCTGAGAAGGGATCCGAAGCCGAGGCGACGGTAGAGGCGGCCGTCCAGGCCGAAGCGGACGGGCATCCATTCGGCGTAGGCGCGCGCGGCGGCCGCGCGACGGCTGGTCCAGGACCCTTCCGTCGAGGGGTCGTGGTTCTCGGCGCCGGCCGACCAGGCGTCATTCGCTGACTCGTGGTCGTCCCACGTCACGACGAAAGGCACCCGTGCGTGCAGGCGCTGCAGGTCCGGATCCGTCTTGTACTGGGCGTGGCGTCGGCGGTAGTGCTCGAGCTGAGTCGTCTCCCGCGGCGGGTCGTGCGGGCGCACGACGACGTCGCGAGCCTGGTACTCGCCGGGCGCGTACTCGTAGAGATAGTCGCCGAGGTGGAGGACGACGTCCAGGTCGTCGCGGTCGCCGAGGTGCCGATACGCCGAGAACGCCCCCGCTTGCCAGTTCGCGCACGACACGACGCCGGCGGTGACCGATGCGACGGCGGCTCCCGTGGCAGGCGCGGTCCGGGTTCGCCCGATCGGAGATGCCTGCCCTCCGACTTCGAAGCGGTACCAGTACGTCGTATAGGGCGCGAGGCCGCGGACGTCGACTGACACGGTGTGGTCGCGAGTCGCGCTCGTGATCGTCGCTCCCTTGGCGACCACGCGTCGAAAGCGGTCGTCGGCCGAGACCTGCCAGGTGACTTGGACGTCCGGCCCGGTTCCCGACCCCGGCGCAGAGGTCGGTGTCGGCGTCACGCGGGTCCAGATCACGACACCGTCAGGGAGCGGATCGCCGGAGGCGACTCCGTGCAGGAATCCGGTCGACGAGGGCGTTGCGTTCGGCTTCGCCGTCACCGTCACCGTGCCCGAGGCGAGGCCTCCGGCGGCACCGGCGAGCGTCGCGAGCCCCGCGCCGCGCAGAACATCGCGTCGAGAACTAAGCACCATGGATCCAAGGCTGACACGGACGTCCCTGTCAGACAGCGATCGGCACGATCGCGTCATTCGATGCTCACCCGACGTTTACCCGTCCGCCTCCGCTCGACGGCTCAGACCTTGTCGCGCCACGACCCCGTGGGGGTCTCGTCGTCGACGATGTCGATCGCCCCCGTGTCGAGCGGCAGCGCGATCGACTCGGTCGGCGGAGCGATCATGGTCGCCTCGTCGCGGCGGTGCCGCAGCACGGTGTCGATGTACGAGCTCAGCGCCTCGGCGAGCGGGATCGCCCGCGCCTGGTTCTGCGACAGGAACCAGCGGTGCTCGAGCAGCTGGTGGAACACCTCCGGGCCCTCGAGCTTGCCCTTGAGCTCGCGCGGGATGGCGCGGACGACCGGTTCGAAGACGCGCACGAGCCACTCGTGGGCGACCTGCTCCTCGTCGACCGACTTGTCCGGGTAGGTCGCCGCCGAGTACGAGTCGAGGTCGTTGAGCAGGCGCCTGGCCTGGTTCTCGCCCGCGTCGATGCCCGTGAGGCGCAGCAGGCGTCGCATGTGGTGCCCGGCGTCGACGACCTTGGGCTGGATCCGCACCTCGGTCGAGTCGCCGTCGGTGCGGATCGCGAGCTCCTCGATGTCGAAGCCGAGGTCGTTGAGGCGCTCGACGCGCTGCGTGATGCGCCAGCGCTCGGAGCGGTCGAACGACTCCCACCCCGTGAGCTCCTTCCAGAGCGTGCGGTAGGCGTCGATGATGCCGTTGGAGACCTCGATCGCGTCGATGCTGCCGTCGAGGCGGCCGCCCGCCTCGAGGTCGAGCAGCTCGCCGGCGATGTTGACGCGGCCGATCTCGAGGTCGTTCTCGCGCTGGCCGTTCGAGAGCCCGCCCTCGTAGAGCTGACCGGTCTCGGCGTCGACGAGGTAGGCCGCGAAGGCGCCGGCGTCGCGGCGGAAGAGGGTGTTGGAGAGCGACACGTCGCCCCAGAAGAAGCCCGCGATGTGGAGCCGGACCAGGAGGACCGCGAGGGCGTCGACGAGACGAGTCGCGGTGTCGGGCCGGAGGGTCTGCGAGTAGAGCGCGCGGTAGGGGAGCGAGAAGCGCAGGTGGCGGGTGACGAGCACGGGCATGAGCGGGGTGCCGTCGTCGTCGACGCGGCCGGTGATGACGGCGACGGGGTCGACGCAGGGGACCTCCAGGCGTTGCAGGGTGCGGAGCATCTCGTACTCGCGCCGCGCCATCTCCTCGGTCGTCTCCTTGATCGCGACGACCGCGCCGCTCAGATGCACGAAGCGCACGAGGTGGCGCGAGATCCCCTTGGGGAGCGAGGCGATCGCGTCGTCGGGCCAGGAGTCGAGCGGCAGGTTCCAGGGCAGGTCGAGCAGGCCGGGGTCGACGACGGCCGAGGTGATGCTGAGCGAGGCGCTCATCGTTTCCTTCCCGAGAACGCCGCGAGGGCGGGTGCGTCGGTCGACGCGACCCGCCCTCGGGCGATCATTCCGTGATCAGCGAGTGCTGAGAGCCGGTGCTCAGTGCGTGATCGGGGTGCGGTTGAGACGCAGGCCGCTCGCCGTGTCGAACACGTGGACGTGCTTCGGCTCGGGCGTGACGACGACCGTCTCACCGGCGTTGGGGTGCGAGCGGCCGTCGACGCGCGCGACGACGTCGACGCGCTGGCCCTGCACCTCGGTGTGACCGTAGAGGTAGCCGTCGGCGCCGAGCTCCTCGACGACGTCGACCTCGACCGAGAGGCCGTGCGAGCCGGGAGCGCCGACGATGAGATCCTCGGGGCGCACGCCGACCGTGACCGACTTGTCGCTCGCGTTGTCGAGCGTCTCGCGCTCGACGACGGCGACTCCCGTGCCGAACTCGACGCCGCCGTCGACGATCGTGGCGGGGAAGAGGTTCATGGCGGGCGAGCCGATGAAGCCGGCGACGAACACGTTGTTCGGCGTCTCGTAGAGGTCGCGGGGCGTGCCGACCTGCTGCAGGATGCCGTCCTTGAGCACCGCGATGCGGTCGCCCATCGTGAGGGCCTCGGTCTGGTCGTGCGTGACGTAGACCGTCGTGACGCCGAGGCGGCGCTGGAGCGAGGCGATCTGGGTGCGCGTCTGCACGCGCAGCTTGGCGTCGAGGTTCGACAGCGGCTCGTCCATGAGGAACACCTGCGGCTGGCGCACGATCGCGCGCCCCATCGCGACGCGCTGACGCTGGCCGCCCGAGAGCGCCTTCGGCTTGCGGTCGAGGTAGGGCTCGAGGTCGAGGAGCTTGGCCGCCTCGAGGACGCGCGTCGCGCGCTCCTCCTTGCCGATGCCGGCGATCTTGAGCGCGAAGCCCATGTTCTCGGCGACGGTCATGTGCGGGTAGAGCGCGTAGTTCTGGAACACCATCGCGATGTCGCGGTCCTTCGGCGGGACGTCGGTGACGTTGCGCTCGCCGATGAAGATGTTGCCGTCGTTGACCTCTTCGAGGCCCGCGAGCATGCGGAGGGTGGTCGACTTGCCGCAGCCCGAGGGGCCGACGAGGACGAGGAACTCGCCGTCCTCGATCTGGAGGTCGATCGCGTCGACTGCGGGAACGGTCGAGCCGGGATACAGACGGGTTGCCTTGTCGAAAGTGACGGAAGCCATGCTGATTTACTCTCCTCTTCACCGGCAGGTACGTGCCGGACGATCCGTTGTGAATGGATTGATGACGCTGTCATCGATGAACGACGCTGGTCATCGAGGCTCAGTATGCCACCTCCCGCGGCCGTCGGCCGCATCGGGGGATGCTGGACGGGCCCGCGAGGGCGCCCCGCGGTCCTCCGCGAGGACCCCTCGACTGGCCGCACTTCGTTCGTCGCCGTACTATCCTTCGGGGCGCAGTGCGCCCGAACCCGATTCGGGGAGCGCGCTCGCCCCCGGGAAGCCACGAAGAGGAACCATGACCGACAGCGGATCAGCCCGCGCGAAGCAGTCGAAGACGGCCCGTCGCGACGAAGCCCGCGAGAAGGCCCGCCAGCTGCGCGCCGAGCACAAGAAGAAGGAGCGGCGCAACCGCTGGCTCCTGCAGGGCGGCATCGCCGTCGCTCTCGTCGCGATCATCGCGATCGTCGCGCTCGTGATCACCAACTCGATCCGGCCCGAGCGCAACGGACCCCGCAACATGGCGAGCGACGGCATCCTCATCGGCGAGGGGCTGACCCCGGTGCAGACGCCCGGCATCGCCCCCGACGCGACGCCCGTGCCGAGCGCCCCGAACGAGCCGGGGGTCGTCGCGATCACCATATGGATCGACTACCTCTGCCCGGTCTGCGGCGAGTTCGAGGAGGAGAACGGCGAGCTCATCCGCACGCTCGTCGACTCGGGCGCCGCGACGGTCGAGTACCACCCCATCGCGATCCTCACGAGCCTCTCCGCCGGTACCCAGTACTCGCTCCGCGCCGCGAACGCCGCTGCCTGCGTCTCCAACTACAACCCCGACGCGTTCTTCGACTTCAACGCCGGACTTTTCGCCGATCAGCCCGCGGAGGGCACCGAGGGACTCACCGACGACCAGCTCCTCGAGATCGCGCGCGACGCCGGCGCGACCTCGACCTCTCTCGAGCGCTGCATCGACGACGGCCGCTTCTACGAATGGGTCAAGGCGGCGACGACTCGCGCGGGCAACGGGCCCCTGCCGGTCGAGGGCACCGAGGTCGAGAACGTGCGAGGCACGCCGACCGTCCTCGTGAACGGCGAACTGTACAACCCGTCGTACCCCTTCGACTCGACCGAGTTCTCGCAGTTCGTGCTCTCGGCCGCCGGCAACGACTTCGCGGCGAGCCCGTCGCCGTCGCCCTCGCCGACCCCCTAGCGAGGCGCCGCGGGCCGATAGGCTGAGCCCGCTGCAGCGCCCCGTTAGCTCAGCTGGTAGAGCAGCTGTCTTGTAAACAGCAGGTCGCAGGTTCGAATCCTGTACGGGGCTCCGATCTCGCCCATGCACGGGCCGTCACGAGGGGCAATACCCCCGATCAGGGGAGCAATCCGAGGGCCGTCTCCCCCAGTCCTGGGGTGATCTGTTCGTTTTCCGACCACCCCCGCTTGGCGCTTCGGGCCTCGGGGTCGTAGCGTCGGAGGAGTCAGCCGGGGGGCTGACGGATACATCTCAAGGTTTCGGGGGGAACCTGTCATGCTGCGTTCAATCCTTGTGGGGTCCGCGCTCGCGACGAGCGTCATCCTGCTCGCGCCCGTCGTGGGCGGGAGCATCGACGTCTCCGACGTCCTCAGCGCTCGCACGCTCGCCGCCGGCGCCTCGGCGATCACCATCGTGGAGGCCGACTCCGCCGTCGACGGCAGCGCCTTCCTCGACCCGCGCCAGCGCGCGACCTACTCCGCGACGAGCGGCGGCGACGCCGAGTCGGCCGCGAGCCCGAGCGCCTCGCCGTCGCCGACGGCCTCCGCGACCGCCGAGGCGAGCGCGTCGTCCGCGGCGAC
>NZ_JAUSMI010000063.1 GCF_030645145.1 Microcella sp.
AGGTCGGCGGCGCGCGCGTCGTCGACGGCTGCGTCCGCGTCGTCGGCGAGGTCGGCGGCTCCCGCGGCCGCGGTGCGGCAGAACGCGGCGGCGCGCTCGAGCGCGACGGCGAAGTCGCCGACGTAGGCGCCGCGCAGCACGGCGTCGGCGAGATCGCGGATCTGATCGGGGCCCGTCGGAGCCTCGGCCCCGGCGACGACGACGTCGGCGGTCGCGAGCACCTCGCTCCCCCGCTGGAAGAGCAGCGCCGTGCCCGCCGGATCGGCGCGGATGAGGGCACGCAGAAGCGACAGCCGCCAGAGCGCGCCCGGCAGCGAGCGGGCGCCGGCCCGCGACCACAGCTCGGCGAGCGTGTCGAGCCCGTGCTCGTCGGTGTAGGCGACCATGCGCTCGATGAGGTCGGGGTCGTCGCTCGCGCGCACGCGGTGCACGAGCGCCCGCGCGCTGTCATGGGCGATGCGCAGGGTCACGGCGGGGTCGAGCCCGCCCTCGTAGGCCTCGAAGTGCGCGCTCGGCACGCGCACGGGTCGGTGGTGTCGATCGGCCATGCGATCCACGGTACTCGCGCGGTCTGGACGCCCCGCCACCGCCGCAGCGCACCCCGACGCGCGGTAGATTCGTACTGCGGGCCTCTAGCTCAGTCGGTAGAGCAGCGGACTTTTAATCCGCGGGTCGTGGGTTCGAGCCCCACGGGGCCCACTCGCTCAGTCGCCCATCCCGGCACGCGGGCCGGGCATGTCTTTCGTCACGGTGAACTCGCCGATCACGGTCTCGCCGTCGCTCGCGAAGACCTCGATGATGCGCTCGCCCGACTCGAGCGACCCGGCGACGTTGCGGGCGAGCTCGAGCTCGCTCACGCGCACGTAGCCGATCTGGCCGTCGTCGGTGGGAGCCGCGAGAAGGTCGGGCACCTGGCTTCCGTTGGCGCTGCCGTAGGTCTCGCCGCGCTCGTTGACCGGGTAGTCCACGGCCGCTCCGTTGACGGAGGCGGCCTGCGTCTGACCTCCCGTGATCCCGTCGCCGAGCCCCGGCGCCACGATGAGAAGGGCGATGATCGCGACGACGCCGACGACGGCCGCGATGATGATCTTGACGGTGGTGGTCACGCGCGTCTCCGAGTCCGACCGCCGGTCCACTCCCCCGATGGATGGCGCGGTCGGTCTCGTCTCATCCAACCAGGCGCCGGGCATCCCGCCTACAGCGCCGGTGCCCCCACTTAACGGGGATGCGCCCCGACAGACCAGGCGACGGATGCCCTACGCGGGCCGGCAGATGCCCCAGCTGCCCGACCAGGAGTCGCCGGGCTGCAGCCACCGCAGGCCGATCCCGCTGTTGAGCGCGTCGGCCGGGGCCGTCATCGGTTCGACCGCGATAGCGGTCTGCTGGCCGCTCTCGCCGGGGAAGATGCGCGTGACGAAGACCTGCAGCCACTCCCACTCGCGGCCCTGCCACAGCTCGGTCTCGGTGCCGTCGGGCGCCGAGAGGACGGTGCGGACGATGCCGTCGCCGTCGGGCTCGACGCGCCAGGCGTCGTCGAACTGGGCGTCCTTCACGGCGACGCCGCCGCTCAGGTCGAAGCGCGTGCCCGCGACGGGCTCGAGGCCCTCGGGGTTGAGGCGGTCGTCGACGATGACGTGCTCGACGGTGCGAGCGGTGATCGTGAGCTCCTCGATCGGGTGCTCGCCGACCGAGAGGAAGGGGTGCGTGCCGAACGCGATCGGCGCGGCGTGGTTCCCGATGTTGGTCGCCGTGTGCGTGACGCGGATGCCGTTGCCGGCCAGGGCGTACTGGACGGTCGTCCAGAGATGGAAGGGCCAGCCGTGCTGCGGGACGATCGCCGCGCCGAGCGTCACCGAGTCGTCCCACTTCTCGACGACGCGGTACGGGGTGTTGCGCAGCAGGCCGTGGATCGCGTTGCCCCGCTCGACCTCCGTGATGTCGAGCTGCATCGCCTTCCCCTCGTGCACCCAGCGCCCGTCGCGCACGCGATTCGGCCACGGGGCGAGCACGATGCCGTGCCCGAACGGCGGGGTCGACTCGCGGGGGAAGCCCTGCACGAGCGCATGCCCGTCGACCGAGAGCTGCCGCAGGGCGGCGGCGACCTCCGTGATGGTCGCCTCGACGGTGCCGTGGGCGCCGTCGTGGCGGAGGTGGAACTGCTCTCCGGTGGGGGCTGCGATGCGGGTCACGTCGCCAGACTAACCCCGGGCGGCTCCGGCGCGCGGCCTCAGCGGCGTCGGGGCGAGACCGCTCTCACCCGCAGCCCGGCTACGGCGAGAGCCGTGGCATCCCCCTCATCGAGACCCGTGTCGGTGATGAGCTCGTCGATCTCGTCGAGGTGCGCGACGCGGCCCAGGTGCGCCTGACCGATCTTGCTCGAGTCGGCGACGAGCAGGCGCCGGGCGGCGCTCGCGACCATGCGGCGCTTGATCTCGGCCTCGGGCAGGTTGACGTTCGTGACGCCGTGCTCGACGTGCACGCCCGTCGCGCCGAGGATCGCGAGGTCGGCCCGCACGTCGTCGAGCAGCGTCGTCGCGAGCGGGTTGACGAGCGAGTGCTGCAGCGAGCGCACCGTGCCTCCCGTGACGACGACCGTGAAGCGAGGGATGGCCGGCTCGAGCGCGAGCGCGATGGCGAGCCCGTTCGTCACGACGACGAGCTCGCTCAGGTCGGCGCGCGCGACGAGGGCGTGAGCCACGGCGAGGGTCGTGGATCCGACATCGAGCAGCACGCTCTTGCCCGAGCGCACCTCCGCGGCGGCGGCGGCCGCGATGGCCTCCTTCGCTCGGGTGAGCCGGGCACGCGACTGCTCGAGGCTCGACTCGCGTTCGGCGACGAGCCCCTTCGGCATTGCCCCGCCGTGCACGCGCGCGATGCGGCCGTCGCTCTCGAGCGCGGCGAGGTCGGTGCGCACGGTGACCTCGCTCACGCCGAGCTCGCGGGCGAGGTCCGTCACGCGGGCGAACCCGCGCCGAGCGATGGAGGCCGCCATGCGCTCGCGGCGCAGCGGGGCGGAGTCGGCCACGGGCATCCTCGTCGTCTCAGTCGGGCTTTCGGAAGTCGTCGATATCGAAAGCGTACGGCTTGTGAAAGCGCAAGGCCAGGTTCGTAGCATGGAGCGTGCCCATCACGCAGCGCTCCACGACTCTCGCCGACGGCCGCGAGCTCATCTACTTCGACGACGCCGACTCGACCCTCGGGCCCGAGCGCTCGATCGACTCGCGCGTGCTCGACCCGCGGCCCGACACGGCCCGCATGCGGCAGGACGTCCTGACCGGGGAGTGGGTGTCGATCGCGAGCAACCGGCAGAACCGGGTGTTCCTGCCTCCGGCCGATCAGGATCCGCTCGCCCCGCAGAGCGCCGCCAACCCGAGCGAGATCCCGTCGAACTACGACGTCGCGGTGTTCGAGAACCGGTCGCCGAGCTTCGGCCCCGACCTCGAGCACCCCGAGGCGCCCGCCGGTCTCGCCGACCTGCGCGCGATCGGCATCGAGCGCACGCGCGCGAGCGTCGGACGCTGCGAGGTCGTGTGCTTCGCCCCCGACCACGAGGGCTCGTTCGGCTCGCAGACCGTCAGTCGCGCGCGCACCGTCATCGAGGCGTGGGCGCAGCGCACCGAGGCCCTGTCGCGGATGCCCGGCATCGAGCAGATCTTCGTCTTCGAGAACCGCGGGCAGGAGATCGGGGTCACCCTCCCCCACCCGCACGGCCAGATCTACGCCTACCCCTTCATCACGCCGCGGACGTCGACGCTGCTGCGGTCGGTCGACGCAGTGGGGCCCGATCTCTTCACGCGCATCCTCGAGGCCGAGCAGGCGGGCCCGCGCGTGCTCGCCCGCACCGAGTTCTTCACGGCGTTCGTGCCGTTCGCGGCGCGCTGGCCGCTCGAGATCCATCTCCTGCCCCATCGCCACGTGCCCGACCTCGCGGGTCTCACCGACGAGGAGAAGGACGATCTGGCTCCGCTCTACCGCCGCCTGCTGCGCGGTCTCGACGCGATCTACGACTCCCCCACGCCGTACATCGCGGCCTGGCACCAGGCGCCGGTAAACGAGGCGCGGGATGCCGTGCGCCTGATGCTCCAGGTGACGAGTCCGCGCCGCGCCGCTGACAGACTGAAGTACCTCGCCGGGTCGGAGGCCGCCATGGGCGCCTTCATCGGCGACGTGGCCCCGGAGGCGCAGGCGGCCGTCCTGCGCGCGGCGATCGAGAAGGCAGATCAGAGTTGAGCACCGACATCCGCGACGACACCCGCGCCGGCTTCACCGATCTCTTCGGGCGCGAGCCCGAGGGGCTATGGTCGGCGCCCGGCCGCGTCAACCTCATCGGCGAGCACACGGACTACAACGAGGGCTTCGTGCTCCCGTTCGCGATCGACCGTCGCACGGTCGTCGCTGTCGGCCTGCGGGATGACCGGGTCGTCCGCGTCGCGTCGACGATCGCCGACGAGGTGGTCGAGATCTCGCTGTCGGATCTCACGCCGTCGGTGCTGAGCGGCTGGCCGGCGTACCCGCTCGGGGTCGTGTGGGCGTTCAGCGAGTTCGGCGCCGACCTCTCGGCCGTGCCGGGGCTCGACCTCTTCATCGACTCCGACGTTCCGCTCGGTGCGGGGCTCTCGTCGTCGGCCGCGGTCGAGTCGGCCGTCGCGCTCGCGCTCAACGACGTGTGGAGGCTGGGCCTGGACCGGCGCACGCTCGCCCGCGTCGGCCAGCGCGCGGAGAACGTCGCCGTGGGCGCCCCGACCGGGATCATGGACCAGTCGGCGTCGCTGCTCGGCCAGGTCGACCACGCGGTGTTCCTCGACTGCCGGTCGCTCGAGAGCGAGCTCGTGCCGCTCGGCCTCGCGGAGGCCGAGCTCGCGATCCTCGTCATCGACACCGGCGTCAAGCACTCGCACGCGACGGGCGGCTACGGCGAGCGCCGCGCGGCGTGCGAGCGCGGTGCGGCGGCGCTCGGCGCGTCGTCGCTGCGCGATGTGACCGTCGCGGATCTGCCGCGCGCGCAGGAGCTGCTCGACGACGTCACCTACCGCCGCGTGCGGCACGTCGTGACCGAGAACCAGCGGGTGCTCGACACGGTCGAGGTGCTGCGGTCGGGCGGCGGCGCGGTCGCGATCGGCGATCTGCTGGATGCCTCGCACCGCAGCATGCGCGACGACTTCGAGATCTCGGTGCCGGAGCTCGACCTCGCCGTCGAGACCGCCGTGCAGGCCGGAGCGATCGGCGCCCGCATGACGGGTGGAGGGTTCGGCGGCGCGGCGATCGCGCTCGTGCGGGTCGGCGACCTCTCGCGCGTGCAGGTCGCGGTCGACAACGCCTTCGGCGAGCACGGGTTCGGCCAGCCCGACACCTTCGTCGTCGTCGCTTCGGACGGGGCCGCCCGCAACTAGGTCGCTGGGGCGGCGGCGGCCGCGGCCGGACGCAGCCCGGAGCTCGCGGTGCGCTGCGCGCTTCCTGCGGAGTGCAGCCGCCCTACCGTTGTTGAGGAGTGACGTAATCCGTTTTCGACACTCCTCGACAACGGAAGGAGCGCGAAGGGACGACCGCTTCGCGTGCCCTCACGATGCAGAGGAGTGACGTAATCGCATTTCGTCACTCCTCCGCATCGTGAGGGCGTCGAGCTCGGTGCGCCGAGTGAACTCCTGCAGCCCGGCCCGAGGGCGGAGCGCAGAGGGTCGGAACCGCCTACCGCGCGATCGCGAGGGCGGCGGCCGTCTGACCGAGGATGCGGTCGGCGACCTCCGGGTCGTCGCTCACCTTCCCGCCGAACGACGGGATCATCTGCGAGAGCTTCGGGGTCCACCCCTCCATGCGGTCCGGGAAGCAGCGCGCGATGAGCTCGAGCATGATCGGCGCGGCCGTCGAGGCGCCCGGTGAGGCGCCGAGGAGGCCGGCGATCGTCCCGTCGGCCGAGGCGACGACCTCGGTGCCGAACTGGAGGACTCCGCCCTTCTCGGGGTCGCGCTTGATGACCTGGACGCGCTGACCGGCCACCATCTTGTACCAGTCGCGGCCATCCGCCTTGGGGTAGAAGTCGCGGAGAGCGTTGAGGCGGTCCTCCCGGCTCGCGGTGAGCTCACCGACGAGGTACTTCACGAGGTCGAAGTTGCGCAGGCCCACCTGCAGCATCGGCACGATGTTGTGCCACTTGATCGACGCGAACAGGTCGAGCCACGAGCCCGTCTTGAGGAACTTCGGGCTGAAGCCCGCGTACGGGCCGAAGAGCAGCGAGGTCTCACCGTCGACGACGCGCGTGTCGAGGTGCGGCACCGACATGGGCGGGGCGCCGACCGAGGCCTTGCCGTAGACCTTCGCCAGATGGCGAGCCACGATCTCGGGGTTGTCGCTGCGCAGCCACTCGCCGCTGATGGGGAAGCCGCCGAAGCCGCGGATCTCGGGGATCCCGCTCTTCTGCAAGAGGGGCAGGGCGTGCCCGCCCGCTCCGACGAAGACGAAGCGCGCCTCGACCTCGGTGGGGGTGTCGCCGACCTCTTGGCGCATCGACACGCGCCACGCGCCGTCGCGAAGCTTCTTGAGGCCCGTCACGCGGTGCTCGAGGCGCAGCGACGCGCCGTTGGCGACGAGACCGTCGACGAGCAGGCGGGTGAGGGCGCCGAAGTCGACGTCGGTGCCGGCGGCCATGTAGGTCGCCGCGATCGGCTGGCCCTTCGAGCGGCCCGGGATGAGCAGCGGCGCCCACGCGCGGATCTGCGCGACATCCTCGCTGTACTCCATGCCCGCGAACAGCGGGTGGTCCTTGAGCGCCTCGAAGCGCTTGCGCAGGTACTCGACGTTCGCCTCGCCCCACACGAAGCTCATGTGCGGCGTCGCGTTGAGGAACGCCTTCGGCTCGGGCAGCAGGCCCTCGCCGACGAGGTGCGACCAGAACTGCCGCGACACCTGGAACTGCTCGTTGACCTTCACCGCGTTGGCGATGTCGATCGTGCCGTCGGCCCGCTCGGGCGTGTAGTTGAGCTCGCACAGCGCGGCGTGCCCGGTGCCGGCGTTGTTCCACGGGTTGGAGCTCTCGAGAGCGACGTCGCTCAGGCGCTCGTAGATCCGGATGTCCCACTCGGGCTCCAGCTGCTGCAGCAGGGTTCCGAGGGTCGCGCTCATAATGCCCCCGCCGATCAGGGCCACGTCGATGCGTTCAGTCACGATTCACGAGTTTACGCCCGTGACCTGCGCATCCGCGCCGCCCGACTAGGGTGGAGCGAGTGATTCTGCCCCTTCTTCTCGTCGGCGCAGTCGGGGGACTTCTTTCGGGGATGTTCGGTGTCGGCGGCGGATTCATCATGGTGCCGCTGCTCATGTGGCTCGCGAACATGGACCAGCGCCGCGCGGCCGCCACGTCCCTCCTCGCGGTCGTCCCGATCGCCGCGGTGAGCGCGATCGGCTACGGCGTCCAGGGCGAGATCGACCTCTCGGCCGCGCTCATCGTCGCCGGCGGGGCGCTCGTCGGCGCCCCCATCGGCACGTGGCTGCTGCGCCGCCTGCCGCTCGGCTGGCTGCTCTGGCTGTTCATCGCCGGCATGCTCGTCGTCGCCGTCCGACTCGTCCTCGTCGCGCCCGAGCGCGGCGCCGAGGTCGAGTTCTCGACCGGCGTCCTGTTCGGCTACCTGCTGCTCGGTCTCGTCATGGGCACCGCGTCGGGCATGTTCGGCATCGGCGGCGGCGTGATCGCCGTCCCCGTGCTCATGACCGTCTTCGGCATGGGCGACCTGCTCGCGCGCGGCACCTCGCTCGTCGCCCTCATCCCGGCCGCCATCCTCAGCTCGTCGATCAACCTCAAGGCGGGGATGCTCTCGGTGCGCGACGCGGCGATCGTCGCGGCCCCGGCGCTCCCGGCCTCGATCGCGGGGGTGTGGCTCGCGTTCCTCATCCCGCCCGCCGTGGGCGGCATCCTGTTCGCCGCGCTCCTGCTCGCGCTCGCGGCGCAGCTCGCCTTCCGCGACCTCAGGAAGCGACGAGCAGCTCGCTGATCCCGTCGACGATCGCGGCGATGCCTCCGAGGTAGGAGAACCCATGCCACAGAGGCGCACCGTTACGATGACCCGCATGGAGTCCGGCGACACCGCATCGCAGAAATCCGGGATGCTCGATCGGGCCGTGACGCTCCTTGAGCTCATCGCCACCCACGCCGACGGCATCGGGGTGCGGGAGGCCGCTCGCCAGACCGGCATCGACCGCAGCGCCGTGAGCCGCATCCTCACCCGCTTCGAGGAGCTCGGCTACGCGCAGCAGGAGCGCGAGCGCGGGATGTACGCCGCGGGGCCGCGCCTCTTCTCGATCGTCGCCGCCCTCGCCGAGCGCGACTCGCTCGCGAAGGCCGCCGAGCCGCTGCTCAAGAAGCTCGTCTCGCGCTTCAACGAGACCTGCTATGCCGTCGCCCGCGTCGACGACACGCTCGTCTACCGCGCGAAGGTCGACTGCGACAACACCATCCGCTACGTCATCGAGCTCGGCAAGCCCTTCCCGCTCGTGAGCGGCGCGTCGGGCATGGCAATCCTGACCGGCATGACGGCGGAGGAGCGTGAGGCGATCATCAACCGCCCGCTCGTCGCCCACACCGAGGCGAGCATCACCGACCCGGAGGAGCTGCGCGCGCAGATCGCGCACGACCTCGAGGTCGGCTACTCGTACAGCCCCGGCCGCTGGGTGCCGAACGGCGGCGGTGTCGCCGCTCCCTTCTATGACGCCGCGGGCCGCTGCGCCGGGGCGATCACGCTCTCGAGCCCCATGGACCGCATGCGTCGCCTCGACATCCCCGAGGTCGGCGCCGCGGTGCGCGAGGCCGCACGGCTCATGAGCGAGCGGCTCGGTCTGCTCCCGTGATCGGCGTGCTGACCGGCTTCGCCGTCATCGCCGCCATCATCGGCCTCGGCTGGATCATCGCCCGCGTCAATCTCCTGGGCCCGGGCGCCGACCAGGTGCTCTCGCGCCTCGCGTTCTTCGTGCTCACGCCGCTGCTGCTGCTCACGGTGCTCTCGGAGGCCGACGTCAGTCGGCTGTTCTCCTCGCTCATCCCGATCTCCGCGATCGCGGCCGTGTCGTGCTTCCTCATCGCGACGGTGGTCGCGCGACTCGTCTGGCGCCGCGGTGTCGCGGAGACGACGATCGTGGCCCTCGCCTCCGGCTACGTCAACGCCAACAACATCGGCCTGCCGATCGCGATCTTCGTGCTGGGCGATGCCGCGCTCGCGGCGCCCGTCATCCTGCTCAACCTCACGGTCTTCGCGCCCATCGCGCTCGCGATCCTCGACGTGAGCACGAGCGGCCGGGTCTCGATCGGGCGCATCCTGCTGCAGCCGATCCGCAACCCGATCATCGTCGCCTCGCTCCTCGGCGTGCTGCTCGCCGTCACGGGGCTGCGCCTGCCGGAGGTCGTGCTCGAGCCCGTGCGGCTCGTGGGCGGGGCGGCCGTGCCGATCATCCTGCTGCTGTTCGGGATGTCGCTGCACGGCGTTCGCGTCCTCGCTCCCGGCACCGGCCGCCGCGACGCCCTGCTCGCGACCGCGCTCAAGGTCGTCGTCATGCCGATGATCGCGTGGCTCGTCGGCTGGCTCGTGTTCGGGCTCTCGGGAATGCCGCTCTTCACGGTCGTCGTCTTCGCGGCCCTGCCCGCGGCGCAGCACGTCTTCAGCTGGGCGCACCGCTTCGACCGGCACGTCGCCGTCGCGCGCGACGCGGTGCTGCTGTCGACGATCGGGGCCGTCCCCGCGCTGCTCGTCATCGCGGCGACGCTCGCGCCGCGCTGAGCGCGCGCGGCGGCGCCGCGGTCTCGGCCGCGCTAGATGTAGTTCCCAGTGACGTTGTTCATGCTGCCGCAAGTGCGGTGATCGGGCTTCTGTGGCCCAGAGAGCCATGGGGTCGCTGCGTGTTGTAGTAGCGAACCCATTCTGGCAGGACCGCCCGACGATGCTCACT
>NZ_JAUSMI010000006.1 GCF_030645145.1 Microcella sp.
CGGGGCCGCCGCGCGGCGGGCGGGCCCGCGCGCGCCCCTCCCCTCGGCGGGGGTCCGCTCGTGATCGACGTGGTCATCGACGTCGAGCTCACGCGGGCGATCACGATCGCCGGCTACCTCGCCGTCATCGTCGCGGCGGTCGCGATCGACGTCGCCGCGCGCCGCGGCGTCGGCCGGCTCGAGCCGCTCGGCGACACGATCGCCGCCGCGATGGGCGACCGGACGATCCGCGTCGCGGTCGTCGCCACGTGGTGGTGGATCGGCTGGCACTTCCTCGCCGACCCGACGCGCAGCTACGGGCTCTGAGGCGCGGCCGTCGCGCGAGCGGTCAGAGTCGGGCGGCGTGGTCGGTCGAGAGGAGCATCCCCTCGATGACGCCGGCGCACGCCGCCGAGTCGGCGAGCGGCAGGTCGTGGCGACCGGGCAGGCCGCGGGCGGAGACCCGCGAGTAGCGCTCGGCGAGCTCGACCGCGCGGCCCGGGACGGGCACCGGGTCGCGGTCGCCGTCGACGAGCAGCACCGGGATGCCCCGCTCGTCGAGGTGGGCGAGGGCGCCCTCCCAGGTCTGGCCGGCGACGAGGGCGTCGAAGCTGCGGGTGTAGGCCTCCCACGTGTGGCGCACCCCCGCACGCGCGATCGGCGCGGGCAGATCGGGGTTGAGCGCCACGGAGAGTCGAGCGGCGGCATCGCGGTTCTCGCACACCCAGGCGCACGTGCGCTCGGCGACCGGGCCGCTCGCCATGAGCGCCTCGAACCAGCCCATGCCCGCGACGCGCTCGTCGGCCTCGGCGCGCGTGCGGTACAGCGGAGCGTCGAACGCCACGACCGCGCGCACGGTCGACGCCGTCGCCGCCCACTGGATCGCGAGGCTCGCGCCCATCGAGTGCCCGACCGCGATCGTCGGGCGGTCGCCGAGGCCGAGCTCGTCGAGCGCCGCATCGAGGGCGGCGAGGTGGGTCGCGAGCGAGACGGACTCGCCCGCGGTGCCGTGCACCATCGAGTCGCCGAAGCCCAGGGGGTCGGCGACGACGACGGTCGCGTGCGCGCCGAGCCGGTCGTAGACGTCGCCGTAGAACACCTGCGACGCGGCGATTCCCGGCAGGAGCAGGACGACCGTGTCGCCCTCGCCGAAGACGCGCACGCCGAGCGGCCCGGCGACCTGCAGCTCGCCGGCACCCGGCCGCCACGAGCGGACCGCGGGCGACGCGGCGCGGGCCGCGAACCAGCCCGCGGCCGTGAGACCCGCGCCGATCGCGAGGCCTGTGATGATGCGGGAGGCGGCCGTCATGTCGGGGCCCTAGTGGGCATCCTTGCGCTTGACGCTGTTGCCCTTCGCGGTGACCGTGCGCTTCATGCGCGGGTCGTCCGAGAGATCGAGGCCCTGCGGGCCGAGAGCGGCGACCGCCATCTCCTCGAGCCACTCGCGGTCGAGCGGGCCGTGCGCGGCGCTCGAGTACTTGAAGTAGATGTGCACGGAGGTGTCGATCCAGATGGCGCTGCGGCCGTCGCCGACGCTCTGCGGGTCGCGCCAGTTGAGGAAGAAGTTCTCACCGCGGCGCAGCTTCGCCGAGAACAGCGCCTGCAGGTGCGCGAGAACGCGGTCGTCGAAGTCGAACTGCTGGCCGACCGAGCCGTAGATCAGGGTTCCCATCGTGCAGAATCCTTCCGGTGGCGCCTCGAGGGCGATGGGGCGACGATGTGCCCGCATGCTATCGGGTCGGGCTGGACTCGATTCAGATGGATGATTCCTCAGACCGTCATCGGCAGATCGTGGCGCTTCATGGCGTTGTGCGAGGGCATCGCCGTGCGGCTCAGGTGGCCCTCATCGGAGAGATCGAGGCCGCCGGCGCCGCTCGCCGCGATCGCCATCTCCTCCAGCAGCTGCCGATCGAGGGGCGGGCGCTCGCACGCGTCGAAGTGGAACGACAGCGGGATCGAGGGGTGCAGCCAGATCGCGCTGCGGCCTCCACCGACGACCTGCGGGTCGCGCCACGACAGGAAGAACGGCTCATGTCGACGCAGCTTGGCGGTCGCGACCGCCTGCACGTGCGCGAGCACGACATCGTCGAAGTAGAAGCTCATGCGCTCGGCGCTGTACGCGAGCAGGCCCATCTCGCACCTCCCGGTCAGGGAAATCGATCGGCCACATTCTGCCGCTCTCCGGCAGAACCCGCCAGAGCCGAAGTCCCCTACCGGCCGAGGCGATCGGGGCGCAGGTCCAGACGACGCAGCAGCTGCGCGTTGAGCGCCACGACCACCGTCGACGCCGACATGAGCAGCGCCCCGACCGACATCGGCAGGATGAACCCGACGGGCGCGAGCACGCCCGCCGCGAGCGGCACCGAGATGAGGTTGTAGCCCGCCGCCCACCACAGGTTCTGCTTCATCTTCCGGTAGCTCGCGCGCGAGAGCTCGATGACCGAGAGCACCGAGCGCGGGTCATCGCTCGCGAGGATCACCCCGGCGGAGCCGATCGCCACGTCGGTGCCCGCGCCGATCGCGATGCCGACGTCGGCCTGCGCGAGCGCGGGGGCGTCGTTGACGCCATCGCCGACCATCGCGACGCGGAAGCCCTCGCCCTGCAGCTCGGCGACCTTCGCCGCCTTGTCCTCGGGGCGCACACCCGCGAAGACGCGGTCGATGCCGAGCTCGGCGGCGACCGACTGCGCGACGGCCTCGGCGTCACCCGTGATCATGACGACGGTCAGGCCGCGCTCGTGCAGGGCGTCGACCGCCTGCCGCGATTCGGAGCGGACCTCATCGGCGAGCGCGAGCGCCCCCACGACCTCGTCATCGACAAGCACGTGCAGGATGATCGAGCCCTGCTCGCGCCACGCATCGGCGACCGGCAGCTCGCTCGCGCCGTGGCGCTGCAGCATGCTCGGCCCGCCGACGCTCACGGTGCGGCCCTCGACGGTCGCGGTGACGCCCGTCGCCGGGCTCGAGGTGAAGCCCGTCGCCGTCGGCACGGCGATGCCGCGCTCGGCGGCCGCGCGCACGATCGCGGTCGCGAGGGGGTGCTCGCTGTCGCCCTCCGCGGCGGCGGCGAGACCCAGCAGCTCGTCCGGGGTGTGTGCGCCAGCGGTCTCGACGGCCGTCACGGTCGGGGCGCCCTTCGTGAGGGTGCCGGTCTTGTCGAACAGCACGGCGTCGACGGTGCGCATGCTCTCGAGCGCGAGGCGATCCTTCACCAGCACGCCGCCGCGGGCCGCCCGCTCGGTCGCGATCGACACGACGAGCGGGATCGCGAGTCCGAGCGCGTGGGGGCACGCGATGACGAGGACGGTGACGGTGCGGACGATCGCGTCGCCGGGCATCCCGAGCGCGAACCAGACGACCGCGGTGATCGCGGCGGCGCCGAGCGCGAACCAGAACAGCCACGCGGCGGCCGTGTCAGCGAGCCGCTGCGCGCGCGACGATGAGTTCTGCGCGGTCTCGACGAGGCGGCGGATGCCCGCGAGCGCGGTGTCGTCGCCGACCGCCGTGATCTCGATGCGGACTCCCGAATCGGTCGCCACGGTTCCGGCGACGACCGGGTCGCCCGCCTCGCGCTGGACGGCGCGGGACTCGCCCGTGATCATCGACTCGTCGAACGCGGCCGCGCCCTCGACGATGCGGCCGTCGGCGGGCACGCGGGCGCCCGGGCGCACGATGACGCGGTCGCCGAGGCGCAGGTCGCTCGGCGCGACGGTCTCGGTGCCCGAGTCGGTGATGCGCTCGGCCTCGTCGGGGAGGAGCGCGGCGAGCGAGTCGAGGGCGCTCGTGGTCTGGGCGAGCGAGCGCATCTCGATCCAGTGGCCGAGGAGCATGATGACGACGAGGAGGGCGAGCTCCCACCAGAAGTCGAGCTCGTGCGGCAGGAGCCCGAGGCTCGCGCCCATGCTGGAGATGAAGGCCGTCGTGATGGCGAGCGCGATGAGCAGCATCATGCCCGGTTTGCGGGCCTTGAGCTCGTCGACGGCGCCCGTGAGGAACGGGCGGCCGCCCCAGACGTAGATGACGGCGCCGAGGACGGGCGAGATCCACTCGATGCCCGGGATGCTCGGGAGCTCGTAGCCCAGGACCGTCGCGAACATCGTGCTGAAGGCGATGACGGGGATGGCGAGGAGGAGGTTCCACCAGAAGAGGCGGCGGAACTGGGCGACATGGTCGCCGTGGCCGCCGTGGCCGCCGTGCGCGCCGTGGCCTCCGTGCGCGTCATGGCCCTGCTGGGCGTCGTGCGCTCCGTGGCCGGCGCTCTCGGCGCTCGGCGCGTGCTCGTGCGTCTGGTCGTGCGTGTGCTCGGCATGCGTGCTCATGCCGGTACTGTATACCCCCATGGGGTATCTGTCGAGGGCTAGGAGGAACCTTTCAGAACGCGCCGCACGAGCACGATCGAGTCCTCGATGAGCTCGCGCACCGTCCGGTCGAAGCCCGGCTCGTACCACTTCGCCGCCGTGTAGGTCAGGACGCCCCGCGTGAGGGCGATGACCATGTGCGCCTCGTCGTCGAGCTCGGCATCCGTCGAATCGATGCGCCCGGCGACACGAAAGCGCTCGACGATGACCGCCCGGTAGCGGGCCTCAATCTCGCCGTCGATCGCGAGCCGCTTCGCCGACAGCTCGGGCGTCGTGTAGATGACTCGCTGACGCAGCTGGTAGAGCTCGGGGTCGATCGCGTTCTCGGTGAGCGAGTCGATCACCATGCTGAGGAAGTCGACGAGGATGTCGTCGGTCGGCTCATGGACGAACCGCTGCACCTGCTCCTCCGAGGCGAAGGGCGTGCGCGGGCCCAGAATGGCCGCTTCCTTCGACCCGAGGTAGTTGTAGAAGGTGCGAGGCGAGGTCATGCAGGCCTCGCAGATCATCTCGATCGTCACGGCGTCGTAGCCGTGCTCGGCCGCGAGCTCGACCGCCGCGCGCTCGAGCTGCTCGAGCATCGCCGCCCGCTTGCGTTCCCGCAGCGGGGGCGATGTCGGGGTCACGAGGCGATCGCAGCCTGAACGGGAGCCGCCGCCTCGTCGTCGAAGTAGCCGCTGCCGCGGGTCGGGAGGTCGAACTCCCACTCGGCGAAGTACGGGGAGTGCACGCGCGGCGTCAGCATCACGGGGTGCGCCGCGAGGTCGAAGTCGGGGTCGCTATCGAGACCGAGCGAGGCGGCGACGCGCACGAGGCGCGCGGTGTCGAGCGAGTAGGTGAAGGGCACGTGGAGTCTCCGTTCCGGTCGGTGATATCCCGAGCCGGAGGTGCAGGCCAGGCATACATGCAGGGTGTGCAAAAGTGTAGGCAGGTCCTTTTTCCACCGCTAGTGCCGCCGGCCAGGCGGAACGCTCCCGGAACGAACGAGATCTCCTCGATTCCCGGGCGGATCCGGGTGTCGCCAGAGCCGATTCCCTTTGCTATTGTCGACCCATCATGAGTCGCCTTTCGTGTCGTCGCTGCTGTTGTCGCTCGTCTCTCTGACCGACCAGCTCCTTCCGCGCATCCCGCGCACCCCTCGACGACACTCGCGGCCGACCGCATCCTGACCGAACGGATGCCCGTCGCCGCCCCCTGCGAAAGGCACCGATCCTCATGACCACGACTCCCGCATCCGCCCTCACCCTCCCCGTCCTCGACCTGTCCCTCCTCGACGGGAGCGACGCCGAGGCCGCCCGATTCCGCGACGAGCTGCGCCGCGCGACCCACGAGGTCGGCTTCTTCTACCTCGTCGGCCACGGCGTGCCCGCCGAGTTCATCGCCCGCGCCTTCGACACGGCGCGGGCGTTCTTCGCACTGCCGGAGGAGGACAAGCTCGCGATCGAGAACGTCACGAGCCCGCACTTCCGCGGCTACACGCGCATGGGCGGCGAGCAGACGCTCGGTCAGACCGACTGGCGCGAGCAGATCGACATCGGCGCCGAGCGCCCCGCCGTGCCGCTGACCGAGGGCGTCGAGCGCTACTGGTCGCTCGAGGGCCCGAACCTGTGGCCCGCGGCGCTGCCCGAGCTGCGCGAGGTCTCGGAGGAGTGGATCGCCCGCCTCGACGCGATCGGCACGCGGCTGCTGCGCGCCTGGGCTGAGACGCTCGGAGCCCCTGCCGACACCTTCGACGCGGCCTTCGCGAACTCGTCCCCGCACCTCAAGATCGCGCGCTACCCCGGCGTCGACGCCCCCGAGCCCGCGCAGGGCGTCGGCGCGCACAAGGATCTCGGCGTCCTGACCCTCCTCTACGTCGAGGAGGGCCGCGGGGGCCTCCAGGTCGAGAAGGACGGCGCGTGGATCGACGCCCCGCCCGTCGACGGCGCCTTCGTCGTCAACATCGGGGAGCTGCTCGAGATCGCGACCGACGGCTACCTCAAGGCGACGAAGCACCGCGTGCTCTCGCCGGCGCCGGGCACGGAGCGCATCTCGATCCCGTACTTCCACGGCCCCGCGCTCGACGCCGAGGTTCCGACGATCCCGCTGCCCCCGGAGCTCGCCGCCGAGGCGCCCGGCGTCGACCGCGACCCGGCGAATCCGCTGCACCCGGTCTTCGGCCGCAACTGGCTCAAGAGCCGCGTGCGCGCGCACCGCAACGTCGTCGAGGCGCAGTACCCCGACTGGCTCCTGTGAGCCGCTCGGGAGGTCGCTGACCCCCCTGTCGGGTGCCCCCCGAAGGAAGGCTCCCCCTAGTGGGGGATGACCGTTCCCGGGGCGACCACTACCGTCGTGGTAGCGGCACAGATCCGGGGGGATCGTACGTGACGCTTATCTGGGGGGCACGACTTCGGTCGGTGCACACTGCTTCCCCGGCTCGGGGGAGCCGGGGAGCAGGGCCCACCTCCTCGGCCCGTTCTCGCCGGCGCTTCGCCCTGCAGCCGGTCGTCTCCGCGTCTCGCGCCGGGCATCCTGGCTAGGCTCGATCCGCACCCCGCGGAGAGGACGAGCATGCGCGCGATCACGATGACCGAGACCGGCGGCCCCGAGGTCCTGCAGGCGACGGATGCTCCGTCTCCCGCCCCCGGCGCTGGCGAGGTGCTCGTCCGCACTCACGCCGCCGGCGTCAACTTCATCGAGATCTACCAGCGCACCGGGGGCTACCCGGTGAGCCTGCCGTTCACCCCGGGCTCGGAGGCCTCCGGCGTCGTCGAGCAGCTCGGCGAGGGCGTCACCACCCTCAAGGTCGGCGACCGCGTGACGACGAGCGAGGCGCGCGGCACGTACGCCGAGCTCTTCACGGTTGTAGCCGATCGCGCGGTCGTCGTCCCCGACGGCGTCGACCTCGACACCGCGGCAGCGCTGCCGCTGCAGGGGCTGACCGCGCACTATCTCTCGACCTCGGTCGCGCATCCGGGACCCGGAGACACGGTGCTGCTGCACGCGGGGGCGGGCGGCGTCGGCCTGCTGCTCACGCAGCTGCTCGCCGCGCGCGACGTGCGCGTCATCACGACGACCTCCGACGACGAGAAGGCCGCGCTCAGCGGCGCCGCCGGTGCCTGGCAGACGATCGGCTACGACGGCTTCTCCGAGCGCGTGCGCGAGCTCACCGACGGCGACGGCGTCTCGGTCGCGTACGACGGCGTGGGCCGCACGACGTTCGACGGCTCGCTCGCCGCGCTCGCGGTGCGCGGCACGATGGTGCTCTTCGGCGCCGCGAGCGGGCCGGTGCCGCCGTTCGATCTGCAGCGCCTCAACGCCGGCGGGTCGCTCATGGTCACGCGGCCCTCGCTCGGGCACTTCCTGCGGTCGGCCGACGAGCGGGCGTGGCGCTACCGCGACCTGTTCGCGGCGCTCGGGGCCGGCGAGCTCGACGTGCGCGTCGGCGGCCGCTTCCCGCTCGCCGACGCCGGGGCCGCGCAGTCCGCGCTCGCCAGCCGTGGCACGACGGGAAAGCTGCTGCTCACGCCGTAGCGGCGGCCGCGGGCTCCGCGTCCCGGCGGCGCGCGCCGCGCGCGTCGAGCACCAATACGACGATCGCGAGGATCGGCACCGCGAACGCGAGCATCGGCAGGAACGCGGCGACCTGCGCCGCGGCGAGCGCGAGCGCGACGCCGAGGCCGACCGCGATCGCGACGGGGCGCGCGACGGGGAGGAGGGCGGACATCCCCCCGACGGCGACGCCGACGAAGACCGACGCGACCGAGACCGCCCACCAGTTGGCGTCGCCGTCGGGAGCGCTCGTGTACCAGTAGCCCATCATCGCGAGTGCCAGGACGAGCGCGATGGCCGGGCCGCGCACGACACTCCGCGCGACCGGGAAGCGCGACTCGACGAGGAGCGCGAGCGAGGCGATGAGGGGCACGCCCGCCGCGAGCAGGATGCTGATGCCGACGATCATCGCCTGGGTGCCGTCGATCGGCACGGGCCACCAGAGCGGCCCGGCGAGCGCGAAGGCGGCGCCGAGGATTCCGGCCCCGGCGGCCAGGCGCGCGAGCCCGACGGCGAGGCGATCGCTCGACCGGTCCCCTCGACGCCCGTTCGTCGCGATCAGGGGGCGGATGCTCGCCGCGGGCCGTTCGCGCGGCGAGCTGAGCGCCGCGAGCAGCAGGGCCGCGACGGCGAGGGCCGCGCTCGAGGCCGGCACGAGGAAGCCCCACCCGATGAGCGGCACGCCCACGACCGCGGCGACGAGCGCGAGACCGACGGCGGGGGCGGAGGGGACGCCCGCATGCCGCGAGAGCGCGTGGACGAGGAGCGCGAGCAGCGCAGCCCCGCTCGCGACCGCGCCGAGCAGAAGCGGCGCGGTCGCCGCGGCGAGGCCCGTCATCGGCGCCCCCGCGTCGGCGAGGTCGAAGCCGAGGCTCCACGAGTGGGCGGCGAGCGCTGCGAGGGGGAAGCCGATCGCGGCGAGGGCGACGATGGCGGTCGCCCGACGGCGACTGAGGACGCGCAGACCGTGCAGAGTGACGGCGGCGCTCGCGACGGCGAGCACGGGCGCCAGCCCCGTGCCGAGTGAGGTCACGAGCAGTGCGAGGTCGGTGCCGGCCTCGTCCGCGCGCGTGATCACCGTCCACCACAGAGTCGTCGCGGTCACCGCCACGACGACGGACGCGATCGTGAGACCGAGCGCCCATCGTCGCCCGAGCCTCCCGGCGGCGGCGGGCGGGGCGTCGATGCTGACCATGCGCCGATCATAACGATCTCTCGATTCCGCGTCGGGGCTAGGGTGAGGCGATCGAGAGGCGACCCATGTCGAAGAAGACGAAGAAGTCGAAGAAGCACGGCACGAACGTGAAGCGCGTGCCCAAGAAGCTGTACGAGGCGGAGCTCGAGCGCCCGCAGATCGAGCTCGTCGAGATGCAGCAGTGGGTCATCGCCTCGGGCGCCCGCGTGCTCGTGATCTTCGAGGGCCGCGACGCGGCCGGCAAGGGCGGCGCGATCAAGCGGGTCATGCAGTACCTGAACCCCCGGCACGCGCGCGTCGTCGCCCTGCCGCAGCCGTCCGAGCGCGAGAAGGGCCAGTGGTACTTCCAGCGCTACGTCGAGCGACTGCCGACCACCGGCGAGATCGTGCTCATGGACCGCTCCTGGTACAACCGCGCGGGAGTCGAGCGCGTCATGGGGTACTGCACCGACGAGCAGTACGACCGGTTCCTCCACCAGGTCCCGGTCGTCGAGCGGATGCTCGTGGAGGACGGCATCCTCGTCATCAAGTACTGGTTCTCGGTGTCGGACGAGGTGCAGCAGGAGCGCTTCGCCTCGCGCCTGGAGGACCCGATGCGGCGGTGGAAGCTGTCGCCCACCGACCTCGAGTCGATCCATCGGTGGGAGGACTACTCGCGGGCGAAGGATGCGATGTTCGCCGCCACGGACATCCCCGAAGCGCCGTGGTGGACGATCGAGAGCGACGACAAGCGGGCCTCGCGCCTCAATTCGATCGCGCACCTGCTGACCCAGGTGCCCTACCACCGGACCGAGCCGGAGCCGGTGGAGATCCCCGATCGGCCGCCCGCGACCGACTACGAGCGCCCGCCGCGAGAGACCCACCAGTTCGTTCCCGACATCGCGGCAGAGCTGCGCAAGCAGTCGAAGGAAAAGGGCTGACGCGGAGGCGCAGCACGCTGACGCGAAAAGCCCCGAGTCGCTGAGACTCGGGGCTTTCGACGCTGGCGGTGACGGTGGGATTTGAACCCACGGTGGGCTCAACACCCACACAACTTTTCGAGAGTTGCACCTTCGGCCGCTCGGACACGTCACCGGGAGAGACTTTAGTACAGCCGCGCGGCTCGGTCGAATCCGCGGGCGGGGCTCGGGCATCCGCCCCCGATACGATGCGGCCATGACGGTCAGCCTGCGCACTCCGTGACTGCGTGCGCGGCAGGCGGCCTGGCGGCGTCGGGCCCGCCGCGACGGCGAGCTGCTGTACGTCGCGGTCGGCGACTCGGCCGCCCAGGGCATCGGCGCGCGCCTGCAGGCCGGGTACGTCAGCCGAGTCGCCGATCGTCTCGCCCGCGCGAGCGGACGCTCGGTGCGCATCGTCGACCTCTCGCGCTACGGCGCGCGCATCGACGACGCGATCGCCGAGCAGCTGCCCCGTCTCGCCGAGCTGCGGCCCGAACTCGTGACCGTCGCCGTCGGAGCCAACGACATGCGCCGCTTCGACGCCGCGCGCTTCTCCGACTCGCTCGACGCCCTGCTCGCCGGCCTGCCGGCGCACGCGATCGTCGCCGACCTGCCGTGCTTCCACTTCGGGCCGCGTGAGGGGGATGCCGTGGTCGCCTCGCGCATGATCCGCGAGCGCGCGCGGGCGGCCGGCTTCGCCGTCGCACCGCTGCACCGCGTCACCGAGGCTCGCCGGAAGTGGGGCGCGTTCGCGGAGTTCGCGTGGGATCAGTTCCACCCCTCCGCGATCGGGTATCGGGTGTGGGAGTCGGCGTTCGCCGGTGCCGTCACGCGGCGCGGGAAGCGGCTGCGCCGCGCCTGACGGTGGTCGCGCCTATCCTGTCCGCATGGCCCGCCCGACGACGACCTTCCGCTGCTCCGTGTGCGGGTGGACGACCCCGAAGTGGGCCGGCCGCTGCGGAGAGTGCCAGCAGTGGGGCACGGTCGTCGAAGCCGGCCCCGCGGCGGTCACGCAGCGCACGACGTCAGCGCGCGTCGCGGAGGCCCGCATCGCGCGGCCCATCACCGAGATCAGCGCGCGCGGCGAGAGCCACACCCCGACCGGCATCGCCGAGTTCGACCGCGTGCTCGGCGGCGGCATCGTGCCCGGTGCGGCGATCCTGCTCTCGGGCGAGCCGGGGGTCGGCAAGTCCACGCTGCTGCTCGAGGTGGCCTCGCGCGCGGCCCGCCGCGGCCAGCGCGTGCTCTACGTCTCGGCGGAGGAGTCGACGGCCCAGGTCCGCCTGCGCGCCGGCCGCACGAACGCGCTGAGCGACGAGCTCTACCTCGCGGCCGAGACCGACCTCTCGGTGATCCTCGGCCAGATCGACGAGGTGCAGCCGCAGCTCGTCATCGTCGACTCGGTGCAGACCGTGGCATCCCCCCTCATCGACGGCCTCGCCGGCGGCGTCTCGCAGGTGAAGGAGGTCGCGGCCACGCTCATCCGCGTCGCGAAGGAGCGCGACCTCCCCGTCGTCCTCGTCGGCCACGTCACGAAGGACGGCACGATCGCCGGCCCCCGACTCCTCGAGCACCTGGTGGATGTCGTGTGCCAGTTCGAGGGCGACCGCCAGACCGCGCTGCGCTTCGTGCGC
>NZ_JAUSMI010000085.1 GCF_030645145.1 Microcella sp.
CGCCGGAATCCTGATCCCGGTGGGCCTCGCGGGGCTCGTCGCGGGCGCGGTCGCCGGCATCGGGGCGACGGATGCCCTGCTCGCGCGCGCCGCCTCCCGACGCGTCGCGCGCATGACCCAGGAGTTCCCCACGATCGTCGAGTTCCTCGCCCTCAGCGTCTCGGCAGGGGAGTCGATCCTCGATGCTCTCCGCCGGATCGCCGGCACCGGCTCCGGCGAGCTCGCGAGTGAGGTCGAGCGCGTCGTCTCCCGCACGGCCGCGGGGCAGCCGCTCGCGCGGGCTCTCGCGGAGCTGCGCGACGACCTCGCGATGCCCGCGGTCTCCCGCCTCGTCGACCAGATCCTCGGCGCACTCGAGCGCGGAACCCCCCTCGCGGAGGTGCTGCGGGCCCATGCGCTCGACGCGCGGGAGGAGTCCAAACGGCAGCTTCTCGAGGCGGCGGGTACGCGCGAGGTCGCGATGCTCGTCCCGCTCGTCTTCCTCATCCTCCCCGTCACGGTCCTGTTCGCCGTCTGGCCGGGGCTCATGGTCCTGCAGGTGGGGCTGTGAGCGACGACGCGCGCGGAACCCGGCTCGGGCTGTGGAGAGCCTCCGTCGTCCTCGAGCGCGGATGCGCATCCTGTCGGCGGTCATCGAACGAAAGGATCCATCATGTCCCGCTGGAACGCCCTCACCTCCCGATTGCGAGCCGAGGATCGCGGCGACGTTCCCGGCTGGGTGCTCATCACGCTCATGACCGCCGGTCTCGTGATCGTCATCTGGGCGCTCGCCGGTCCGGCGCTCAGCGGGGTCTTCCAGCAGGCGATCGATCGAGTCACCGGCTTCTGATGCGCGCCGCGCGGGCGGACCGGGGCTCGGCGCCGGTGGAGTTCGTGCTCGTCGGAACGCTCCTCACCCTCGTCGCCCTGTCGGTCCTGCAGATCGCGCTCGCCTCGCACATCCGCTCCACCCTGATCGACGCCGCCGCCGAGGGAGCACGGCATGCGTCTCTGGCCGATACGACGATCACCGCGGGGGTCGAGCGAACGCGCGACCTCATATCCACCGCCCTGGGCCCGTCGTACGCCCGCAACGTCACCGCGACGACGAGCGACTACGCCGGCGCGCCCGTCGTCGTCGTGACGGTTCGCGCTCCGCTGCCGCTCCTCGGAATGGCCGGCCTAGACGACGGGCTGGAGGTGTCCGGTCGTGCCGCGATCGAGCCGAGCGGCTGACGATGCGGGCTCGGCATCGATCGAGTTCCTGACCGCGGGAATCCTCCTGCTCGTCCCGATCGTCTACCTCGTGATCCTCGTCGCGACGGTGCAGTCCGCCGCCCTGGCGACGGAGGGCGCCGCGCGGCAGGCGGCTCGCGTGTTCGTCCAGGCCCCGTCGGTCGAGGTCGGCGAGGCCGGCGCCGCCCGCGCGCTCTCGCTGGCTCTCGACGACCACGGCGTGTCCGCCGAGACGCGCGTGACGATCACGTGCGCCCCCGACCCCGCCGACTGCCTCGCACGTCGCAGCTGGGTGACCGTCCGCATCGACGCGCGGGTGCCGCTGCCGCTCGTGCCACCCCTCCTGGACGTCCGCGCGCCGCTCGCGGTGCCGGTCGAGGCGACCTCGACGCAGCAGGTCTCGCGCTTCGGCGGCGCTCCGTGAGCACCCGCGGGGTCGACTGGCGCCGCGACGACGGCTCGATCCTCCCGCTCATCGCCGGGTTGGCGAGTCTCGGCCTCGTCGTGGTCCTCCTCGTGACCGCGGCGACCTCCCTCTACCTCGAACGCAAGCGCCTGCTGTCGCTCGCCGATGGCGCCGCCCTCGTCGGCGCCGAGTCGTTCGACCTCGACGACGTCGAACTCGTCGGGCAGGACCTTCGGCCGCGGCTCACCTCCGCCGCGGTCGCGCGCGATGTCGTCGCCTATCTGAGCGAGGCACCGATCGGCGGGCTCGAGGATGTCCGTCTCGAGCGCGCCGCGACCGACGATGGTGCGACCGCTGTCGTGAGCCTCTCCTCCTACTGGCGCCCGCCGGTCGTGACGCTCTTCGTGCCGGAGGGCATCCGCATCGATGTGACCGCCGAGGCCCGGAGCGTGGTGCGACGATGATCCGGCGGCCGACGACCGACCGCACCCGACCCGTCAGGAGGCGGTCGTCATGAAGTTCCTGCTCACGTCGTCCGGCATCACGAATCCCAGCATCGCCGACGCCCTGACCGAGCTCCTCGGCAAGCCTGTCTCCGAGTCGCACGCCCTGTTCGTGCCCACCGGCGTCTATCCGTTCCCGGGGGGCGCGGCGAGCGCGTGGGAGGCGACCAGGGGCAAAGAGGGCGCGCCGCTGACCGACCTGGGCTGGAAGTCGATGGGAGTCCTCGAGCTCACCGCGCTCCCGACCATCCGGAGGGAGAACTGGGTCCCCGCCGTCGAGGAGGCCGATGCGCTTCTGGTCTGGGGCGGCGACGTCCTCTACCTGACGCACTGGATGCGCGAGTCCGGCCTCGCGGACCTGCTCCCGACGCTGACCGACCTCGTCTACGTCGGCACGAGCGCCGGGAGCATCGCCGTCACGCCCTACAACTGCGACGCCGAGTTCGACCTGGAGTTCGTGCCCGACGGCAGCGACATGGGCGAGAGCGCCGAGCGCGCTCTCGGGCTCGTCGACTTCACGGTGTACCCCCACCTCAACGACCCGGACATGGAGGACACGGCGCTCGCCAACATCACGACATGGGCGTCGACGATCCCCATCCCGACGTACGCGATCGACGATGAGACCGCCATCGCCGTCGTCGACGGAGAGGCGCGCGTCGTGTCCGAGGGGGAGTGGGCGCTCCTCAACGGCGCCTGAGGCCGTCGTTGTCTTCCGGCACCCCGGGCGACGTGACCGCGAAAGCAGGAAGCGGGATTCCTCGATGGGTCCGCGTCAACCCCGTACCTATCAGCGCACGTCCCCCGGAATGGTGTGGTTAGGTTGCTTCCATGGCTGAACTGGCTGGCTCTTCGATCCTCATCCTCGGCGCGACCGGGGGATTGGGTCGGCACCTCGCTCGACAGCTCGCCGAGGCGGGCGCGAACCTCATCCTCAGCGGTCGCTCCCAGCAGGCCCTCGACGAGCTCGAGGTGAGCGCGATCTCCATCGCCGGCGACCTCCGCGATCCCGAGCTGCCCCGCACCCTCGTCGCGACCGCCGTCATGGCCTACGGCCGCCTCGACGGCGTCATCAATGCCTCCGGCGTCGTGGCGTTCGGCCCCATCGCCGAGACGAGCGACGAGGTGCTCGACGAGCTCTGGCAGGTCAACGCCCTCGCCCCCATGCGCATCGTCCGCGCCGCCGCCCCCGCTCTCGCCGAGGCGAAGACCGAGGGCTCCGCCCCCTTCGTCGTCAACTTCAGCGGACTCGTCTCCGAAGCACCGACCTCCGGACTCGGCGCCTACTCGGCCGTCAAGTCGGCGCTCGCCATCTACCAGCAGGTCGCCGCCCGCGAGCTGCGCCGGCAGGGCATCCGTGTCCTGGATGCCCGTCCCGGCCACACCGAGACCGAGCTCTCCCGGCACCCCATCGCCGGCGAGGCGCCCAAGCTGCCCACGGGCTACGAGCCCGAGGGCGTCGCGCGCCGCGTGATCGCCGCGATCGTCGCCGACGAGAAGGACCTCCCCTCGAGCGCCTTCACCGAGGTGCCGGCGGCCGAGTCGGAGATGATCCCGGTCGAGCCCGCCGACGTGAACACCGGCGCGCACCCCGCCGTCCGCATGGCGGCGCAGATGCCGCTCGAGGCGTCCGCGCCCGTGAACAGCTCGTCCGAGCCCTCCTCCGCCACGGAGGGCGGCGCGGCTGACGGCGAGCAGGCCGGCGACGATCAGGCCGGTGACGATCAGGCCACGCTCGAGCAGCCCGCCGCGGCCATGCCCCACGCCGAGCAGACGGAGGCCGAGCAGCCCGAGCCCGAGCAGTCGAGCCCCGCATCGGTCGGCAGCCCTGCCTCCGTGGACAGCCCCGCGTCGGTGGAGAGCGCCGAGTCGGCGGAGAGCGCGGCCTCCGTGCCGAGCCCGCCGGACGAGGAGCACGAGAACCAGGCTGAGCCCGAGCAGCAGCCTGAGCCCGAGCACCAGGCTGAGCCCGAGCAGCAGGCTGAGCAGCCCGAGCACGACGCCGACGACGCGGACGACGATGACTCCGAGGTGTTCCACGCCGAGGCCGTCGAGTACGTCGCTCCCGACCACCACGACGACTCGCAGCACGACGGCGAGCAGCACGACGAGGGCCAGCAGCCCGAGCACGCCGAGCACCGCTGAGCCGAGCGGCGCGGGTCGCTCTCGCGCGTCAGCCGTCGTCGCGGGGCAGCTGGCGCGGGATGTACCGGGCGAGCAGCACGGCTCCGCCGAGCCCGACGACGCCGAGGGCGGCCGCGGCGACGGAGAGGCTCGCGACGGCGGTGATCGCCGACAGCAGGAGCGGGGCCGTCGCGCCCCCGGCATCCATCGTGAATCGCCACGCGCTGAGGAACGGCGCCGGGTTCTCGCGGCCCGCGAGGTCCGACCCCATCGTCATCACGACGCCCGCGCCGATGCCGTTCGCGAGCGACAGCCACAGGGCGACCGCGACGAACCACGCGACGGGGTTCGCGCTCCCGGCCGAGAGGGCGAGGCCGATGAGACCGAGCCCCAGGCCGATCATCGACGGCACGGCGGTGTAGAGGCGACCGAAGCGGTCCATGAGCCAGCCGCCGAGGTAGAACAGCGCGAAGTCGACGCCGCCTGCGATGCCGATGATGAGTGCGGTCTCGGCGCCGCCGAGCCCGATGCTCACCGCCCACAGGGGCAGGATCACCTGCCGCACCGACCGCGTCGCCGCGATCGTGAGCGCGCCGAGACCGAGGCGAGAGAGCACCGAGCGCCGCGCCGCGATCGTGCGGAACACGGCCCCGAGCCCGAGCTCGGCCCCCGCGGGCGTCGACCGGTGGTGGAGCATGCCCTCGGGGTCGGGCAGCAGCAGGATGCTCGCCGCGACCACCGCGCACATGACGAGCGAGAACCACAGGACCGACGTGAGCTCTCCGGTCAGGGCGATGATGCCCGCCGCGATGAACGGTCCGATGAGCAGACCCAGTCGGAAGGACCCGCCGAGCGTCGAGAGCGCTCGCGCGCGGAAGGCCGCGGGGACGACGCTCGTGAGGAGTGCGTGGCGGGCGAGCCCGAAGACGGCGGCGGCGAAGCCGATCATGGCCATCGCGGCGCCGAGCACGATCGGGGACGGGGCGAGCAGGGCGAGGAGCACGCCCACGCCCGCGAGCGCGGAGGCCCCGAGCATCGTCGTGCGCTCGCCGAGGCGGCCGACGATCCAGCCGGCGGGGATGTCGCCGAGCAGGACGCCGACGACGACCATCGCCGCGACGAGGCCCGCGCCGGCGAGGTCGGCCCCGAGGCGCCCCGCGAGGGCTGGGATGAGAGGCAAGATCGCGCCCTCGCCGATGATGAAGAGCGTCGACGGCACGAACGCGGGTGCGGCCATCGTCCTCCAGTTGAAGGCGGGCTCGTCGATCATCATCTCGGGGCCAAGGCTACGCCCGGGAAGCTCGCCCGCCCCGCCGGTAGGCTGGGGTCGACATGATCGAACTCGACATCGCCGAGCGCATCGCCGCCGCCCGCTCCACCTTCCGCGACATCAAGTCGGTCGTCGACGTCGAGGGCCTCGCGGCCGCCGTCGCCGAGCTGAGCGAGCAGGCGAGCGCTCCCGACCTCTGGGATGACACCGAGAAGGCGCAGAAGATCACGAGCGCCCTCAGTCACCGCCAGACCGACCTGCGCCGCATCACCGAGCTCGAGCAGCGCCTGGACGACCTCGACGTGCTGCTCGAGATGGCGAAGGAGGCCGACGACGAGGACGCGACGGCCGAGGTCGCGAGCGAGCTCGACGCGATCGAGAAGACCCTCGGCGACATGGAGGTGCAGACCCTCCTCGACGGCGAGTACGACGACCGGCCTGCCGTCGTCACGATCCGCTCCGGCGCGGGCGGCGTCGACGCCGCCGACTTCGCCGAGATGCTCATGCGCATGTACCTGCGCTGGGCCGAGAAGCACGGCTACTCGGCGACCGTCATGGACACCTCCTACGCGGAGGAGGCCGGCATCAAGAGCGCGACCTTCCAGATCGACGCCCCCTACGCCTTCGGCACGCTGAGCGTCGAGGCCGGCACGCACCGGCTCGTGCGCATGAGCCCCTTCGGCGCGGCCGGCAAGCGCCAGACGAGCTTCGCCGCGGTCGAGGTCATCCCCCTCATGGAGGATACGGCCGAGATCGAGATCCCCGAGTCGGACATCCGCGTCGACGTCTTCCGCTCGTCCGGCCCCGGCGGGCAGAGCGTCAACACGACCGACTCCGCCGTCCGCATCACCCACCTCCCCACGGGCACGGTGGTGTCGATGCAGAACGAGAAGAGCCAGATCCAGAACCGCGCCGCCGCGATGCGCGTCCTCCAGTCGCGACTGCTGCTCATCCAGAAGGAGCAGGAGGCCGCGACCAAGAAGGAACTCGCCGGCACGATCACCGCGAGCTGGGGCGACCAGATGCGCTCCTACGTGCTCGCGCCGTACCAGATGGTGAAGGACCTCCGCACCGAGTACGAGGAGGGCAACCCCTCCAAGGTGTTCGACGGCGACCTCGACGGCTTCATCGCCGCCGGCATCAAGTGGCGCAAGCGCCCGCAGGACGACTAGGAGCCCTCCCGCTTCCGGGTGTCGCTCCTCGCGGCCCCGTGCCCCCGGCTTAGGCTGACGCGCGATGATTCGATTCGACGAGGTCACCAAGGTCTACCGCGGAACCGCGAAGCCGGCGCTCAACAGCGTCAGCCTCGAGGTGCTCAGCGGCGAGTTCGTCTTCATGGTCGGCGCCTCCGGCTCCGGCAAGTCGAGCATGCTGCGCCTCGTGCTCAAGGAGGACCGCCCCTCGTCGGGCGCGATCCACGTCCTCGGGCAGGACCTCAACCGCATCTCCAGCCGCAAGGTGCCGTACTTCCGGCGCAACCTCGGCGTCGTCTTCCAGGACTTCCGCCTCCTGCCGAACAAGACCGTCTTCGCGAACGTCGCCTTCACCCTTCAGGTCATCGGCAAGAGCAAGGGCTTCATCCACGAGGCCGTTCCCGATGTCCTCGCGATGGTCGGGCTCGAGGGCAAGGCCGAGCGGTTCCCGCACGAGCTCTCCGGCGGTGAGCAGCAGCGCGTCGCGATCGCGCGCGCCGTCGTCAACAAGCCGTCGATCCTGCTCGCCGACGAGCCCACGGGAAACCTCGACCCCACGACGAGCATGGGCATCATGACGCTCCTCGAGCGCATCAACGCCAACGGCACGACCGTCATCATGGCCACGCACGACGCCGGCATCGTCGACCGCCTGCAGCGCCGCGTCGTCGAGCTCGTCGGCGGCCGCGTCGTGCGGGATGAGCGCGGAGGCGGCTACGTCACCCAGGCGATGCCGCAAGTGCAGCCCGACATCGTGATCCCCGCCGCGGGACCGAGGGAGGGCCTGCGATGAGGCTCGCGCTCGTTCTCGGCGAGGTCGGCCAGGGCCTCCGCCGCAACCTCTCGATGGTCGTCTCGGTCGTCCTCGTGACCTTCATCTCGCTGACCTTCGTCGGCACCGCGATCCTGCTGCAGGCGCAGATCAACCAGATGAAGTCGTACTGGTACGACCGCGCCCAGGTCGCGGTGTACTTCTGCACCGACTTCTCCGGCGTCGGGGGGTGCGATCAGACCGCCGCGACGCCCGAGCAGGTCGCCGCCGTCGAGGCGCAGCTCGAGTCGGAGACGCTCGCGCCGTTCATCGACGCCTACTACTTCGAGGATCGCGAGCAGGCGTTCGAGAACTTCCAGGCCCAGTTCGAGGGCAACGCGATCGCCTCGCTCGTCACGCCCGAGCTCATGACCGAGGCGTACTGGGTCAACCTCGTCGACCCGACGCAGAGCCAGATCCTGGCGGATGCCCTCTCCGGGCTCGCGGGCGTCGAGAGCGTCGTCGACCAGCGCTCCTATCTCGACCAGATCTTCAACATCCTCAACGCATCCAGCTTCACCGCGATCGGGATCGCCGCGCTCATGCTCGTCGCGGCCGCCCTCCTGATCGCCACGACCATCCGGCTCTCGGCGTTCTCGCGACGGCGCGAGCTCGGCATCATGCGGCTCGTGGGCGCCTCGAACCGGTTCATCCAGACGCCGTTCGTCATCGAGGGTGTCGTCGCGGCCCTCATCGGGTCGGTGCTCGCGGCCGGTGCCGTCGTCGCGATCGTGCAGTTCTTCGTGCAGGGCTACCTGTCGGAGACGCTCCCGCAGACCTCCTTCGTCGGTCTCGACGACGCGCTCCTCGTCGTGCCGGTGCTGCTCGGCGTCGGCGCACTGCTCGCGGCGGTGTCGGCGAACGTCGCCATCACGCGCTACCTGCGCGTCTGAGCCTCAGACCTCGAAATACAGGTGAGCGTGCAGTCGGCATCGCTCGTTGAAGGGGTGCGCGCATGCGGGGCACGCGTCGACGACGGCGTAGCGCTCGATCGTGAGCTCGTGACGGCAGACGCCGCAGACGATGGCTCGGCGATCCCACTCCTCGCGCGGCCAGCGCACGGCGTCGTGGTCTTCGCACTCCTCGTGGCACGAGAAGCACGGGTAGTACCGGCCGCAGCAGCGGAACCGGATCGCGACGACGTCCTTCTCTGTGCGGTAGTGCACGCACCGGGTCTCGTCATCGACGGTCCGACCGAATACGACGACCACGCGGCCCCCCTCATCGTCTGCGCCCCTTCGCGATCGCCCCTCAGCGACGGTGGACGATCGACATCATTCTCGGCGAAACTGCGTCGAGCCCCTCCAAGCGCCGCTCCACTCGATACTGCCAAGGTGGTTCTCATGAGCGAATCCCGACCCTTCAGCCTCTCACTCTCCGACCTCACCCGCATCGCCGTCTTCGCGGCGCTCGTCGCCGCGCTCGGCCTCGCCGGTGCCGTCTCCCTGTTCGGCAACGCGGTCCCGATCACCCTGCAGACGCTCGGCGTCATGCTCGCCGGCACGATCCTCGGCGCCTGGCGCGGCGCGATCTCGATGACCGTCCTCCTCGCGCTCGTCGCCGTGGGCCTCCCGCTGCTCTCCGGGGGGCGCGGCGGCTTCGGCGTCTTCCTCGGCCCCTCGGCGGGATACCTGCTCGGCTGGGTCGCGGGCGCCGCGGTCATCGGGTTGATCGCCGCTCCGCGGCGGGGCGCACGCCCGCGCGCGTGGCGCGTGCTCGTCGCCTGCCTCGTCGGCGGCATCGGGGTCGTCTATCTGATCGGAGTGCCGGTGCAGTCGCTCGTGACGGGCGTTCCGCTCGCCGAGACCGCCCTGCTCAGTCTTGCCTTCGTACCGGGCGATCTCGTCAAGGCCGTGCTCGCGACCCTCATCACCTCCGCCGTCGCCAAGGCCTACCCGGCGGCGTTCGGGGGCCGTCGCGCAGCATCGAGCCCCGCGGAGCCGTCGATCTCGAGTTCGACGACCGCCTCGTAGTCCGTGCTCATCGTCGACGCCGTTCTCGATCGCGCCAACGCGCGGCCCGATTCGGTGGCTCTCGCCACGGAGTCGGGCCGCGTGCGCTGGGCGGACCTCGTCGTCGGCGACGGGATCGATCACGGTTCCGG
The DNA here is from genome assembly GCF_030645145.1 of Microcella sp. Taxonomy (GTDB): domain Bacteria; phylum Actinomycetota; class Actinomycetes; order Actinomycetales; family Microbacteriaceae; genus Microcella. The sequence continues at coordinate 9,627 of NZ_JAUSMI010000085.1, forward strand.
CGTCGTCGCGCTGCACGACGGCGACCCTCTCGCTCTCCTTCCGCGGCTCGTCAGCACGTTGCGCGGCGGTGGGGTTCCGCTCGTGCTCGACCATCGCTGGACCGCCGAGCACGTCGCCGCCGTCGTGGCCGGCCTCGACCCGCCACCCCCGATGCGAGCCGCGTGGGCGGCAGTGAGCTCCGGAAGCACCGGTCGCCCGCGCGTCGTGCTGCGCGAGGAGCGCTCGTGGAGTGCGAGCTTCGCCGCCGTCGATGAGCTTCTCGCGTTGCGTTCCGACGACCGCATGCTGCTGCCGACGCCGCTGTCGAGCTCGATCGCGCTCTTCGGGCTCGCGCACGCGCTGAGCCGGGGCTTGGCCGTGTTCGCACCCGCCCGCGCGCGCGACGCGGCGCTCCGCGCGCTGCTTCCCGAGGCCACGATCGTGCACACGACGCCGACCATGGTGCAGCGCGTTCTCGACCTGCTCGACGCGGGGGCCGAGCACCGGTTACGCCTCGCACTCGTCGGCGGAGCCGAACTCGACGACGCCCAGCGTGCTCGCGCCATCGCGCATGGCATCAGTGTCGTCACCTATTACGGCGCCGCCGAGCTCTCGTTCGTCGCCGTCGACCGCGACGGCAGCGGATTGCGCGCGTTCCCCGGCGTAGAGATCCGGCGCGAGCCGGTGCCCGGCGGCGCCCTCGCTCGGCTGTGGGTGAGATCGCCGTACCTCGCGAGCGGATATCTGGGCGCCGATGGCGCGCTCGAACGCTCCCCGGAGGGGTGGGCGACGGTCGGCGACCTCGTAGACCCGGTCGACGCGGCCGATCCGGAGCGCATCGTCGTTCGGGGTCGCGGCGACGCGGCGATCCTCACCGCCGCCGCGACGGTGCTGCCCGACGACGTCGAGCGCGTCCTGCGCTCGCTGCCCGGGGTGCGCGACGCCGCCGTGTTCGGCGAGCCGACAGCCCGCGTCGGGGCGCTCGTCAGCGCCCTCATCGAAGCCGATCCCGCAGCGGTCGACCTCGCCGCCTGGCGCGCGGAGTGCCGTCGCCGACTCGCCCCGGCGCAGCGGCCCCGGCACTGGTACCTCACCGCCGCGCTGCCCCGCACCGCTGCGGGCAAGGTCGCGCGGGCCGAGCTCGAGCGCGCGCTCGCCGAGTCGGCGGTGCAGCGCCTTGGCTGAGCGCCCCGTCATCGTCGCGGCACGGCGCACTCCGATCGGAACGGCGGGTCAGCGCCTGCACGCCGTGCCCGTTGACGAACTCGCGGCGCGCGCCCTGCGTGCGGCGCACGACGACGCGACGGCCGCCGTCGGGGCTCTCGCGCTCGCCGATGTCGTGCTCGGCAATTGCATGGGACCCGGCGGCAATACCGCCCGTGTCGCCTCCCTCGCGGCCGGCCTGGGCGAGCGAGTGCCCGGGATGACGATCGATCTGCAGTGCGGCAGCGGCCTCGCCGCGATCCTGACCGCGGCCGATTCGCTCGTCGCCGATTCCGCCGGACCGCGCATGCGCCTCGCCGGCGGCGCGGAGAGCGCCTCGACGGCGCCGACGCGCGTCCGTGACGGTCAGCCGTACTCGCGCGCCCCGTTCGCGCCAGCGGGGTTCGCGGACCCCGGGATGGGCGCCGCAGCCGAGGACCTCGCCGTACGGCGCGGCATCAGCCGATCCCGTCAGGACGCCTATGCGCTCCGCAGCCACGGCCGCGCCTTCGCGACGAGGGAAGCGGGCGGGTTCGACGCCGAGCTCGCCCCCGGCGGCGAGCTTCCGCGCGATGACGGGCCGCGGAGGATGACCGCGGCCGTGCTCGATCGCTTCGGTCCGGCCTTCGCCCGGCAGGGCACGGTGACCGCCGGCAACTCCTGCCGCGTCTCCGACGGCGCCGCCGTCGTCGCGCTCGTCCCTGAGAGCAGTCGCGGAGCTGCACCGGGGCTCGCGATCGTCGCCGGCGCCATTGTCGGCTGCGATCCGGCCCTGCCCGGCTGGGGGCCGGTTCCCGCCGTCGAGGAGGTGCTCCGTCGCGCCGGAGTGAGCCTCGACCGGGTTACCGCCATCGAGATCGTTGAAGCCTTCGCCGCCCAAGTGCTCGCCGTCGGCGATGCGCTCGGCCTGAGCGAGGGCGAGCACGTCGACGAGCGGCTGTGCGCCGAGGGAGGGTCACTCGCTCTCGGGCACCCCTGGGGGGCGAGCGGCGCGGTGCTCATGGTGCGCTTGTTCTCTCGGCTCGTTCGCGGCGGGGCGCCCGCCGGTGCGCTCGGCCTCGCGACGGCGGCCGTCGGCGGCGGGATGGGCGTCGCCGTTCTCGTCGAGGTCGTCAGGTGACGCCCGCCGCGACGCCGCACGCGATCGTCGTCGACGCGGTGAGCGTCGAGCGCAACGGAGTCCGCGTGCTCGAGAGCGTCACGACGACCGTGGATGCGCACCGCGTCGCCGTCATCGGAGCGAACGGCTCGGGCAAGTCCACGTTCGCGCGGTTGCTCAACGGCTTGATCACCCCCTCGAGCGGCTCGGTGCGCGTGGCCGGACTCGACCCTGCGCGTCAGGCCAGGAAGGTTCGCGAGCTCGTCGCATTCCTCTTCACCAACCCGGAGTCGCAGATCATCATGCCCACGGTCGCCGAAGACGTGGCGTTCTCGTTGCGCGGGAGCGGATTGCCCCGCGAGGAGGTCTCGCGGCGGGTGATCGGCATCCTGAGCGACTACGGGCTCGACGGGCTCGCCGATCGATCGGCGCACGAGCTGTCGGGCGGGCAGAAGCAGTTGCTCGCGCTGTGCTCCGGCCTCGTGCGTGAGCCGCAGATTCTCGTGGCGGACGAGCCGACCACGCTGCTCGACGCCGCGAACACCAGACGAGTCTCGGATGCGCTCGTGGCCCTTCCGCAGCGGCTCGTCGTCGTCACGCACGATCTCGTCCTCGCGGCTCGGTGCGACACCGCGCTTCTCTTCGATCGTGGTCGTCTCATCGCCCAGGGCGACCCCGCCGAGGTCGTCGCGCGGTACGAGCGGGAGTTCTGCTGATGGTCGGCGCGCTGAGCCTCTACGCGCCGGGCACGAGCCCGCTGCACCGCCTGCCGGCGTCGACGAAGCTGCTCGGGCTGCTCATCGGTGGCCTCGTCGTCACCGTGCCGCGACCCGATGCACTGCTGCTCGGCATTGCGGCCGCCGGAGTGGTCGCGCTCTACCTCGTCGCCCGACTCGGCCTCGCCGAGCTCGGCCGCCAGATCTGGGGAGTCCGCTGGATCATCGCGGTCGTCCTCGTGGGCCAGCTCATCTTCCTGCCCTGGCACGTCGCCGCCCTCACGAGCACGCGCATGCTGCTCGCCATCCTCCTCGCGGCGCTCGTCACGCTCACCACGCGGGCGAGCGACATCCTCGAGGCGATCGAGCGCGGGCTCGCGCCGTTGCGCCGATTCGGGCTCAGAACCGAGCGGATCGCGCTCGTGCTGGGAATGGCGATCCGTGCCGTGCCCATCGTGATCGATCTCGCTTCGGAGGTGCGCGATGCCCAGCGCGCCCGCGGCGTCGGCGGCAGCATCACGGCGATGGTCGTGCTGCTGCTCGTGGGCGCCCTGCGTCACGCCGACGATGTCGCCGATGCCCTCGCCGCCCGAGGAATGGACGACGATGAGGAGCCGGTTATGCTGGAGGGCTCCGTGCGCCCGCGCGGAGCATCCCGACTGCGCCTACGGAGGTGAATCGTGCCCAAGGAACAGGGCCGCAAGGTCGTCGCCACCAATCGCAAGGCCCGGCACGACTACACCATCGAAGACACCTTCGAGGCGGGCCTCGTGCTGAGCGGCACCGAGGTCAAGTCGCTGCGCATGGGCAGGGCGAGCCTCGTCGACGGCTACGGCTACATCGACGGCGGTGAGGCGTGGCTCGACGCCGTGCACATTCCCGAGTACTCGCAGGGCACGTGGACCAACCACCCTCCGCGCCGCAAGCGCAAGATGCTCCTGCACAAGCAGCAGATCATCAAGATCAGCCAGAAGACCAAAGAGGGCGGCTACACGCTCATCCCCTTGAGCATCTACTTCAGCGACGGGCGGGCGAAGGTCGAGCTCGCGGTCGCGAAGGGCAAGCGCGAGTATGACAAGCGGCACGCGCTGCGCGAGCGGCAGGATCGCCGCGAGGCCGAGCGCGCGATGTCGAGCCGCAAGAACCTCGGCGACTGAGCCGGGTCGCGCTCGAGCGTCCCGAGCGCGCGGGGCTCAGGGTGACCGCTGCCTGAACGCCGGGCCCTGATGCGCCGCGTAGGCTCGTCGTTCGTGACCGCACGATCGAATGCCCCCGAATCCGCCTCCGACGAGGCAGTGGGCGGCGGGTCGACGGGCGGCGGGGCGATCGGGGCGGATGGCGTGAGCGAGCGCACCCGCTGGCAGGCCTTCGCGGTCGCGGTCGCCGTCGCCTCGCTCACGATCCTCGACCTGTCGAAGGTCAACGTGGGCATCCCCGCCATCGAGCAGGCGTTCGGAGCCAGCCCGACGCAGATCCAGCTCATCGTCGCCGGCTACGTGCTCGCCTTCGGCATCGTGCTCGTCCCCTCGGGCCGCTACGGCGACCTGCACTCGCGGCGGCGCATGTTCCTCATCGGTCTCGTCGTGTTCCTCATCGCGAGCCTCCTGTGCGCGATCGCGCCGACGGTCGAGCTGCTCGCCGCCTCGCGCATCCTGCAGGGAGTCTCGGCAGGCCTGCTCATGCCGCAGGTGCTCGGACTCACCCAGCAGCTCTTCACGGGCGCCTCGCGCGGCCGCGCGTTCGGCATCTTCGGAGCGGTCATCGGCCTCTCCACGGCCTTCGGGCCGACCCTCGGCGGGCTGCTCATCGGCGTCGGCGGGCCCGAGCTCGGCTGGCGGCTCATCTTCTGGATGAACGTGCCGCTCGTCATCGGCCTCTTCCCCGTCGCCTACAAGCTCCTGCCGCGCACGCAGCCCGACGCGCACGGCCCGCGCGACCTCGACCTGTTCGGCACCGCCCTCCTCGGCGGCACCGTGCTGAGCCTCATGCTCCCCTTCGTGCTCACGACGGGCTCGCCCGATGACGACCCCGCCCGCTGGTGGTGGCTCGCGGCCTTCGTCGTCCTGGCGGCGGCGTTCGTCGCGTGGGAGCGCCGCTACACCGCCCGCGGTCGCGCCGCGATCGTCGACTTCGCGCTCTTCCGCATCGGCGCGTACCGCAACGGCACGCTCATCGCGACGGCGTACTTCGCGGCCCTGCCTGCCACCTTCCTCACGCTCTCGCTCTTCCTGCAGTTCGGCCTCGGCCTCGAGCCCGTCTACGCGGGCATGGTGACGATCCCGTTCGCCCTCGCCTCGGCGGTGACCTCCTGGTACAGCGGCCGCGTCGCGACGACGATCGGCCGCCCGGTGGTCGTGTGGGGGCTCATCGGCGTCGTGCTGGGTCTCGGCGGCACGATCGCCTCCGCGTTCCTCCTGCCCGCGGGCGTCTCGCCGTGGGTCATCGCGGCGTTCATGGCGCTCGCCGGCGCCGGCGGCGGCGCCGTCATCGCCCCCAACCAGACGCTGACCCTCGCGGATGTCCCGCTCACCTCCGCGGGCGTCGCCGGCTCGATCGGCCAGGTCGGCCAGCGCGCCGGCACCGCGGTCGGCATCGCGGCGGCCACCGCGGCCTTCTACGCCACGATCTACGCGGAGGAGGGAATGGCGGGCCGGGTCGACATCTACCAGAACGCGTTCTTGCACGCGGCCCTCGTCATCCTGGGCTTCGTCGGCGTCGCCCTCGTGCTCGCGCTGCTCGACCTGCGCGCGCGGCGCACGGGGGTGCTCGAGAACTCGCCGAGCGCCGCGGGCGAGCGGGTCGAGCAGGGCTGAGGATCAGCGCGACGTCGCCCGCAGCTCGACCGTCGCCTGGACGACGACGGGCTCCGGCCGCAGCTCGAACGCGCCGTCTCCCGCTGCGCCGCCCATGAGCGCCGTGGCGCGCTCCATGCGAGGCATGGGGGCATCGCCGCCGGCGCCGAGCATCCCCGGATCGGCGAGCGCGACCACCTCGAGCGCGCCGCGCCCGATGCTGCGAGCGTAGGCGGTGGCCTTCTCGACGGCGTCGGTCACCGCATCGTGCCGCACGGCCGCGATCGCGTCCGCGTAGCGATCGTCGGTGAGCGACCAGTCGACGCCGTCGATGCGCGCCAGAGTCTCGCCGCTGATGAGGTCGAGCAGCTCCGGGAGCGTAGCCGTGGTGCTGTCGCCGATCACCGTGATCGAGCCGGCGACCGACGCGCGGTGACGCACGACGGGAGGGCGGCCCTCGCCGACCCACTCGCGATCGGCGTGCACGTGCACGTCGTCGGCCGACCAGTCGTGCACGCGACCGTCGCGCCGATGCGACTCGATCGCGTCGGAAAGTCGCTCGAGCGTCTCGCGAGCGCTCACGAGGGCCGCCGCGCGATCGGGGGCCACTGCTCCGATCGAGAACGCGATGACGGCGCGATCGGGGGCGTGCTCGGCGCGGGCGCGGCCGCGGACGGTGATGGTCGTCTCGGTCATGGCTCTCCTTGGACGGTTTGTCAGCGGTGACGTATACTGTAGGGCTGTGCTCGAAGGAGCACTCGCAGGGCGATCAGTCGCTACCGGTGCGCGTCAGGCCGGGCAGGGGCCGCCCGTTCACAACTCCACAGCGCGTGATGACGACCCACCTCAGCGCCCCTCCACCGCCTCGTGCCCGGCACGACGCGACGCGACGGGTGAGGTGACGCACGGGGATGATCGGTTTCGACATTGCCTGCGAAACGATGAGAAGCGGGTCGAGGATGCAGGGTTATCTCGTTAACGATCTCTGCAAACAACAGGTGCCAATGCTAAGCGCACCGACTTCGCTCTCGCCGCCTAAGGCAGAGTAGATAGTCCGTCAGTCCGGGTTCGCCTCCGCCCCGGTCACTGGCGTCATCAAGGAGGCTCGCTGCGTGCTTGCGTCTCAGGTGCACGCGGGACTCGAACTGAGGCTGGGCTCGTCGACCTAGGGGTCTGCAACAAAGGTCGGAGCCGAGCAGAACGTCTCAGCAGACTACGCCCGTAGAAGGCATCGGATCACAGCAGTGGACGGGGGTTCGATTCCCCCCATCTCCACCACTGGTCGTCATCACGCGCTGTGCGAGTCGCCCCCATTCGCCCCTCACCGGATCGAGTCCTTCCGTGCGCACGCTCCTCAACATCATCTGGCTCGTGCTCTCGGGCTTCTGGCTCTTCCTCGGCTACGCGCTCGCCGCCGTCATCATGTTCGTGCTCATCGTCACGATCCCGTGGGGCATCGCCGCGTGGCGCATCGGCGTGTACTCGCTGTGGCCGTTCGGCAAGGAGGTCGTCGACCGCCCGACCGCGGGCATCGGATCGGCGATCGGCAACGTCGTCTGGGTCGTGCTCGCCGGCTGGTGGCTCGCCCTCGGGCACATCGCCTCGGCGCTCGCGCTCGCCATCACGATCATCGGGCTGCCCTTCGCGTGGGCCAACCTGAAGATGGTGCCCGTCGCCCTCCTGCCGCTCGGCAAGCAGATCGTCGAGCAGCGCTAGCCGACGTTCTTCGGCCGCACCCACTCCTCGCCGAGGACGTGCTGGCCGAGGAAGGCGAACACCGTCTCGTACCAGACGATCGCGTGCTGGGGCTTGAGCACCCAGTGGTTCTCGTCCGGGAAGAACAGGAACCGGTGCACGGTCGAGCCGTCGTCCTCCGCGTGGCGGGCGTTGAGCTCCGACCACAGGCGCAGGCTCTCGCCGATCGGCACGCGGTAGTCGCGATCGCCGTGGATGACGAGCATCGGCGTCACGATGTCGTCGATCGCGTGATGCGGCGAGTTCTCCGCGAGTCCCTTCTCGTCGAAGATGCTCATCCAGTACGCCGAGTTGTCGGTCGTGCCGCCGAACTGGTCGAGCGCCCACAGGCTCGCGTGGCTCACGATCGCCCGGAAGCGATCGGTGTGCCCGGCGACCCAGTTCGCCATGTAGCCGCCGAACGAGCCGCCCATCGCCGCCGTGCGCGACTCGTCGATCTCGGGTCGCTGCTCGACCGCGTCGGTGATCGCCATGAGGTCGGTGTAGGGCTTCTCGCTCCATGAGTTCCAGCCGCGGGCGATGAAGTCGAGGCCGTAGCCCGTCGACAGCGCCGGGTCGGGCAGCAGCACGGCGTACCCGCGCGCGACCGCGAGCTGCGGCGCCCAGCGCCAGCTCCACGCGTTCCAGCTGTTGAGCGGCCCGCCGTGGATCCACAGCAGCAGCGGCGCGGGGCTCTCGGCCGAGGCGCCCTCGGGCGTCAGGAGCCAGCCGCGCACGCGCGCGCCGTCCTCCGCCGTCGTCTCGACCTCGACCATGTCGCCGACGGGGGCGGGCGGCGCGGCCGGGGTCGCGAGCTCGGTCACGGCTCCGGTGCGGGCATCGATGCGCGCGGGATGCGGGGGCGACTGCCAGGAGGACCGCAGCGCGATCACGTCGCCGGTTCGCGCATCCACGCTCAGGTTCGCGTAGGCGAAGTGATCGTCGACGAGGCGGACCACGGGGCCGCCGTCGAGCGGGGCGCGGAAGACAGGGCCGCGCCCGTCGTGGTCAGCCGCGACCACGAGCGACTCGCCGTCGGGGGCGAAGAGGAACTCGGCCGGCCAGCGATCCCAGCCGATCGCGATGCGGCGCGGGTTCGCGCCGTCGAGGTCGGAGACCCAGAGCTCGTGGTCGCTCGGGCCCGCGGGCGTGCTCACGGGCACGCGCAGGTACGCCAGCAGGGTGCCGTCGTGGTTGATCGTCGGGAACTCGTACTGCACGCCCTCCTCGCCGAGGATCGTGCGGCGCTCGCCCGTCGCGACGTCGATCGAGACGAGCTCGTAGCGGGCGAGCCCGCGGCGCGGCAGCCGCACGGCGGCGATGAGCGTGCGCCCGTCGGGGGTCAGCGCCTGACCGGCGGTGTCGGCGGTGCGGCCCGGACGCGGCGTGAGGTCGCGCGGGCGCGGGAGGTGCGCGGGGTACGGGGTCGGTGCCGCGTCGTCGTCGCCGCTCGCGGGATCGACGGAGGAGCCGGCGGCATCGGGCGCGCGGTCGGGGAGCGCGTCGGCGAGCTCCGCGAGGTCGAGCGCGAGCAGGTGCGGCTCGGCGGGGCCGAGGTCGTGGTCCCAGTACCGCACGGGGTAGGTCTCGTGAAGGATCGCCTTCACCTTGCGCTTCTTGCGCTCGGCGAGAGCCGCAGCGTCGTCCTCGAGCGAGTCGGATCCGGGCAGCAGGTCGGCCGCGAGCACGACTGCGTCGCTCGAGAGCGCGGTCGCCGCGACTCCGCTCACGCCGCCCGCGAGACGGGTGATCGGGCGGGCCTCGCCGCCGCGCGCGGGCAGCAGCCAGAGCTGCGCGACCTCGTCGTCGCCGTCGCCGTCGGCATCGGGCCGGCTCGAGACGAAGAGCGCGTCGCCCGACGCCGTGAACGCGACGCCCGACTCGCCCTTCGCCGAGCGCGTCAGGCGCCGCGGAGCGCCTCCGCCGTCGGCGGGCACCTCCCACAGCGCGCGCTCGTAGCGGGTGCGGTCGGCGGAGAGCGTGGCGACCGTGAGCACGACGCGCTCGCCGTCCGGCGAGAGGGCGACGCCGTCCACGCGCGGCAGCGCGATGTAGGCGTCGAGCGAGTGGAACGGGGTCGAGGGCGTCGCGTCGGTCATGCCCTCGACGCTATCGAGAGGAACGGGGCGGCGTCGCCGAGCGCTCGCACGAGCATCCGCCCGCTCGGTCGCTCAGCCGCCCGCCGCGAGCTCGCCGCGCGACCGCTCGGGCGAGTGCAGGCGGCTGAGGATGCGGTCGGCGCTCACGGGCGTGCGGCCGTCGACGAGAGAGACGATCACGCTCGTGAGGGTCGCGGCGGAGATCGTCCAGAGCCCGGGCTGCGCGAGCAGGCTCGAGAGCGCGCCCGCGCCCGGCCCCACCGCGGCCGAGCCGATGAGCGCCGCCGTGCACGAGACCGCGCCGACGATCATGCCCGCGACGGCTCCGCGGGCCGTGAGCCGTCGCCACCAGATGCCGAGCAGGATCACGGGCGAGAGCGCCGAGGCCGCGAAGACGAACACGGTGCCGACCGAGGTCACGAGCCCCTGCGGCGCGGTCGCGAGGGCGACCACGAGCGGCACGAACGTACAGAAGACGGCCGCCCAGCGGAACGACGTGACGGTGCCGTGGAAGAGATCCTGGCTGACCGCGCTCGAGAGCGAGACTACGAGCCCGGAGGAGGTGCCGAGGAACGCCGCGAGAGCCCCCGCGACGACGAGGGCGGTGAGCAGGTCGCCGGCTGGCCCGGGGATGAGCCGCGAGGGCAGCTGGAGGGCGACGGTGTCGGCGACCCCGGGGGCGGCGAGGTCGGGGGCCGCGATGCGCGCGATGAGGCCGATCGTGCTCGAGGCGATGTAGAAGGCGCTGATGAGCACGATGACGCCGACCGTCGTCCAGCGCGCCGAGCCGCCTGTGGGGCTCGTGTAGAACCGCACGAGCACGTGGGGGAGGCCCACGGTGCCGAGCAGCAGGCCGATGAGCAGCGAGGTCGTCGCATAGGCGTCGAGGCCGGCGGGCCCGAGACCCTGCGGGAAGACGAGAGCGGGGTCGATCCGGGGCTCGGTGCCGCTGAGGGTGATCGCGAAGAAGATCGCGGGCACGGCGAGCGCGGCGAGCTTGAGCCAGAACAGGAACGCCTGCACGAAGGTGATCGAGCGCATGCCGCCCGCGGCGACCGATCCGCCGACGACGAGCGCGACGGTCGTCGCGCCGACCCAGGGTGGGATGTCCGCTACGACCGTGAGCGCGAGCGATGCGCCGTGCAGCTGGGGCACGATGTACAGCCAGCCGATGATGAGCACGAGCGCGCTCGTGAGCCGGCGGGCGAGGAGCGAGTCGAGCCGCGCGTGGATGAAGTCGGGGATCGTGTACGCCCCGCTGCGCCGCAGGGGAGCGGCGACGAGCATGAGGACGAGCAGGTAGCCGGCGGCGTACCCGATCGGGAACCAGAACGCGTCGGAGCCCGACAGCAGAACGAGACCCGACAGCCCCAGGAACGTTCCCGCGGAGAGGTACTCGCCGCTGATGGCCGAGGCGTTCCAGACCGGGCGCACGGTGCGCGAGGCGACGAAGAAGTCGCTCGTCGTGCGCGAGATCCGCAGCCCCCAGATGCCGATGACCGCGGTCACGACGACGACCGCGACGATCGCGGCGATCGAGAGCGCGGCGTTCACTCGTGCTCCACGAGCTGCGTGAACCGGCCCTCGAGCCGCTGGCAGGCGAGCGTGTAGCCGACCGCCCAGATGACCATGAGCGGGTAGAAGCCGTACGCGTGGATGAGCCACGACAGCGGCACGCCGCCGAGCACGATCGCGTCGAGCAGCGGGATCCGGCTCATCACGACCGTCACGAGCACGAGCGCGACGCCGAACGACAGGAGGCAGACGATCGCGAGCCGCCCCTGAGCCCGCATGAGGGTGCGGGTGAAGAGCGTCTCGGCCTCGCCGACCGCCCAGCGGCCCGTCCGCGGCGCGGGATCGGTGCGCGCGCTCGCCGCGTCGATCGAGGTCACGCGCTCGCGCGGCGGGCGGGACGCGCCGCGGCGGCGCTCGGCACCGCCCCCCGTGCCGTTCTCGGTCATCGCCCGCCCTGGCGCGGCTGCAGCATCGCCTCGCGCACGATCGGGATCGAGCGGCGGCTCACCGGGACCTCCTCGCCGGCGACCGTCAGGGTCGGATGCGCGCCCCCGAGCCGCACGGCCGTGATCGCGTCGCGGCGCACGAGGTACGAGCGGTGCACGCGGATGAACCCCGCGCCCTGCCAGCGCTGCTCGAGCTCGGAGATCGGCTCGCGGATGAGGTGGCTCTCGGTCTCGGTGACGAGCCGCGAGTAGTCGCCCTGCGCCTGCACCCAGCGCACGTCGCTGCGGTGGACGACGCGCATGATGTTGCCGACCCGCACGGGGATGCTCTCGTCCGGCGGCGCATCCGGCCCGGCGGGGCTGTCGCGCAGCGCGAGGATGCGGCCGACCGCGCGCCGCAGCCGCTCGCGCCGGATCGGCTTGAGGATGAAGTCGACCGCCTGCACGTCGAAGGCCTCGATCGCGCCGGCCTCGTCGGCGGTGACGAAGACGATCGCGGGCGGCTCGGCGAAGCGGGAGACGGCGCGCGCGAGGTCGAACCCCGAGAGCCCCGGCATGTGGATGTCGAGGAAGGCCGCGTCGACCTCGTGCTCGGCGAGCAGGCGCAGGGCCTCCGACCCCGTCGAGGCCCGCAGGATCCCGCCCACGCGCGGGTCGCCCCGCAGGAGCGACTCGAGTTCGTCGAGCACGCGGCGCTCGTCGTCGGCGATGAGGAGGTCGATCGTTCGCGCGGCCTCGGCGACGTCCGGGCGAGCGGTCATGCGCTCGACCCCCGATCGGTCTCGTTGAACGGCTGCGATTTCGGGATGCGCATCCGCACCATCGTCCCCGCTCCCTCGTTGGTCTCGATGATGAGCGCGTGATCGTCGCCGTAGATGCTCCGCACGCGCGCGTCGACGTTGCGCAGCCCGATGTGGTCGGTGCGCTCGCTCTCGGTGAGCAGCGCGCGCAGGGCCGAGGGTCGCATGCCGACGCCGTCGTCGTCGACCGTGATCTCGGTGTGCGTGCCGTCGTCGCGCGCCGCGATCACGACCGTGCCGCCTGCCTCGCGCGGCTCGAGCCCGTGACGGATGGCGTTCTCGACCAGGGGCTGCAGGCTCAAGAAGGGGATGACCGTCGCGAGCGTCTCGGGCTCGATGCGGAGGGTCACGCTCAGACGCTCCTCGAAGCGCGCGCGCTCGAGCTCGACGTAGGAGTGCACGCTCGTGAGCTCGTCCGCGAGCGTCGTGAACTCGCCCTGCGAGCGCAGCGTGTAGCGGATGAAGTCGGCGAAGTCGAGGAGCAGGTCGCGCGCCCGCTCGGCGTCGGTGCTCGTGTAGGAGGCGATGACGCTCAACGCGTTGTAGATGAAGTGGGGGCTGATCTGGGCGCGCAGCGCCCGCAGCTCTGCCTCCGCGAGCGCGGCGCGGGAGGTCTCGAGCTCGCCGAGCTCGATCTGCGCGCCGCACCACGCGGCGACCTCCGTCGTCGCGCGCACGAGGGGAGCCTGCACGCGGGTCGCGAACGCGACGATCGCGCCGACGACGCGGCCGTTCGCGATGACGGGGGCGCCGACCGCCTGCGGCGCGTCGTGACTCTCGACGCCGTCACCCGCCGATCGCCCGGAGAGCACCTGGCGCTGACCCGACTGGATGACGCTCGCCGCCAGCCCGGAGGCGACGGCGCTGAGGTCGCCGCGCCCGTCGATCGAGACGACGCCGCTCCGGTCGGCGAGCGCGATCGCCTCGCTGCCGAGGAGGGTGCGCAGGTATCGGCTCGCGCGATGCGCGCCCTCGCCGTCGAGCCCGCCGCGCAGGTGGACGGCCGCGCGCGACGCGAGCGAGAGGGTGCGGAAGGTCGCGCGCTCCGCATCGCTCCCGAGGTCGGTGCCGCCGCGCGCCTGCCGCCGGATGAGCTGCGCGAGCAGGGTGACGGCGATGCCGAGCGCGAAGGCGGCGACGGCGAGGAGCGCGGCGTCAGGCATGGGCGCTCCTCATCGCGTCGTCGTCAGCAGCAGCGGGCCCCGGGGTTCTGGTCCTGCTCGTCCATTCTGCCCCGCCAGAACTCCCGCTCGGTGAGGGGCTCCACGTCGGCGCCGTGCGTCGCGACGTGATGGTCGAGGTAGGTGCGGTAGGCCGTGTCGCCCATGAGCTCGCGCATGTACCAGGCGATCGCGCGACCGGCGCGCCCGAGCGCGGCGGCGCCCGCCCGGACCGAGATGATCCGGGCGGGACGCCGTGCTGCGGTGGCGGTCATCAGTGCCTGGCTGACGCGGGTCGCTGGTCCGCGGGCAGCTGGTCCCACTGCCGCTCGAGCTCGCGCTCGGCCCTCGTGGCGAAGAATCCCTGCGGCGCGTACCGGCGCGAGGCGACGGGCGCATCCTCGTGCGTCTCGCCGCCGCCGGCGCGGATCGCCCGCACGGTCGCGATGAGCGACGTGATCACGACGGTGATCGCGAGCGTCACGAACACGATCGACAGGATGCCCTGCACCATCGTGTTCCGCACGACGGCCTCCATCGCCTCGACCGTCTGGGCCGTGCCGAACGAGGTCTCTCCCGCCTCGAGCGCTCCGCGGAAGGCGAAGTGGTTCGACCAGTACCCGACCTGCGGCACGGGGGAGAAGATCTTGAACGCCGACGCGGTGATCGTGACGATCGCGGCGAAGGTGAGCGGCAGCCCGATGATCCACAGCCAGCGCACGTAGCTCGGCCCGCGCTTGGCGACGATCGCGAGCACGACCGCGAGCGCGATGACCGCGAGCAGCTGGTTCGCGATGCCGAACAGCGGGAAGAAAGTGTTGATGCCGCCGAGCGGATCGGTGACGCCGAGGATGAGGATCCAGCCCCAGCCCGCGACCATGAGCGCGGTCGTGATCCAGACGCCGGGGCGCCACCCCGTGTCCTTGAACTTCGGGATCACGTTGCCGATCGAGTCCTGCAGCATGAAGCGCGCGACGCGCGTGCCGGCATCGACGGCGGTGAGGATGAACAGCGCCTCGAACATGATCGCGAAGTGGTACCAGAAGCCCGCGAGCGCGGCGCCGCCGAAGAGCTGCTGCATGATGTTCGCGATGCCGAGCGCGAGGGTCGGGGCGCCGCCCGTGCGCGAGACGATCGACTCCTCGCCGACGGCCGAGGCGGTGCTCGTGAGCAGCTCGGGCGTGAGGTTCACGCCCATGAGGCCGAGCGAGTTCACGAACGCGACCGCGCCCTCGACCGTTCCGCCGGTGGCGGCCGCGGAGGAGTTCATGGCGAAGTAGATGCCGCGGTCGAGCGACAGGGCGGCGACGAGCGCCATGATCGCGACGAACGACTCCATGAGCATGCCGCCGTAGCCGATGAAGCGGGTCTGGCGCTCCTTCTCGATGAGCTTCGGCGTCGTGCCCGAGGCGATGAGCGCGTGGAACCCGGAGAGGGCGCCGCACGCGATCGTCACGAACAGGAAGGGGAAGAGCGTTCCCGAGACGACCGGGCCGAGCTCGCCGCCGGCGAACTCGCTGAAGGCCGGCACCGAGATCTCGGGGCGCACGAGCACGACGGCGCCCGCGAGCATGACGATCACGCCGATCTTCATGAACGTCGAGAGGTAGTCGCGCGGGGCGAGCAGGAGCCAGACGGGCAGGACGGCGGCGATGAAGCCGTAGATGATGATGCCCCACGCGATCGTCGTGCGGTCGAGCGTGAAGAGCTCGATGCCCCACGGCGTCTCGGCGACCCAGCCGCCCGCGATGATCGCGGCCATGAGCAGCACGAAGCCGATGATGGAGACCTCGGAGATCTTGCCGGGGCGCAGGTAGCGCAGGTATACGCCCATGAAGAGCGCGATCGGGATGGTCATCGCGACGCTGAAGACGCCCCAGGGGCTCTCGCCGAGCGCGTTGACGACGACGAGCGCGAGGATCGCGATGATGATGAGCATGATGAGCAGCGAGGCGATGATCGCCGCCGTGCCGCCGATGCGACCAAGCTCGTCGCGGGCCATCTGGCCGATCGTGCGACCGCCGCGGCGCATCGAGAAGAACAGCACGAGGTAGTCCTGCACGGCGCCGGCGAGCAGCACGCCGACGATGATCCAGATCGTGCCGGGCAGGTAGCCCATCTGCGCGGCGAGCACGGGCCCGACGAGCGGGCCGGCGCCCGCGATCGCGGCGAAGTGGTGGCCGTAGAGCACGCGGCGGTCGGTCGGCACGTAGTCCTTGCCGTCCGCGCGCACCTCGGCGGGCGTGGCCCGGCGGTCGTCGGGGCGCGTGATGTAGCGCTCGATGACCTTCGAGTAGAAGCGGTAGCCGATCAGGTAGGTGCACACGGCCGCGAACACGAACCAGAGCGCGTTGACGGTCTCGCCGCGCACGATCGCGATCATGGTCCACGAGACGCCGCCGAGCAGCGCGACCGCCGCCCAGATGATGATCTTCGGAAGGGTCCATCGGCTCTCGCGCTCGCGCTCGGCGGCGGGAAGCTCGGTGGGTGGGAGCGCCGGGTCGGGCTCGGGTCCGTCGGGCCGGGCCTCGACGGTCGATCCGGGTGGCTGTGACGTCATCGTTCTCCTCCAGGGGGTCGCGTCATTGCGTGAGGTCACCCTAGGAAGCGGCGTCGGCGCGCGGAGGGCCCCGCCGACGGGTGGCGGTTCGGTGCGACGAACGGCGGATCCGTGCGACGAACTGCGAGCCGAGCTGCGAGGGCGGCGCGCTCTCACGGCGGCACGAGCATCCACGATGTGTAAAAAATCATTGACAGGATGTCCGCTGCGCTTTACCTTGTGCATGTCAGCAATTCTTGACATCCGCATCGATCGACCAGAAGGAGCACCCCATGGCCCAGGAGGAGAAGGTGGCCTGGATCGGCCTCGTCGTCGGCATCGTGACGGGCGTCGTCTACGGCGTCGTGCTCGCCGCCCGCGCGGCCGGCGGCCCGCTCGTCGAGGCGCCCTACGTCGACGCGATGCTGTGGAGCCTCGGCGTCGGCATCGTCGTGACGATCGTCGTCACGATCCTCGTCTCCATCCTGACCCGTCGAGACGGGCACGGCACCGACGTGCGCGACCGGCAGATCAGCGCGCGCGCCGAGCACACCGCGCGCGCCGTGCTCGTGATCGGCGCCCTCGCGGCCCTCGTGCTCGCGATGCTCGAGGCCGACCACTTCTGGATCGCCCACGCGCTCTTCGTCGGCTTCTACGCCTCCGCGGTGCTCGAGGGCATCACGAAGGTCGCGCTCTACCGCGGGGGAGTGCCGGCATGGTGAAGCCCACGCGCGTCGAGAACCGCATTCGCGCCCTCCGCTTCGCCCACGGCGAGCTGACGCAGGCCGAGCTCGCCGAGCGCATCGGCGTCACCCGCCAGACCGTCATCGCGATCGAGCAGGGCAAGTACTCGCCCTCGCTCGAGGTCGCCTTCCAGATCGCGCGCGTCTTCGGCGTCCCGCTCGACGACGTGTTCCAGTACCCGGACGGCGCGTGAGCGCCGCATCCGCCACCGCCCGACCGATGAGACGAGAGACCACCATGACCACGATCACGACGCCCGCGACCATGCGGGCCCTGCTCCAGAGCGGCTACGGCGGCGTCGAGATGCTGCGGCTCGGCGATGCGCCGGCGCCCGCACCCCGCGCCGGTCGCGTGCTCGTGCGCGTCGAGGCGGTGAGCCCCGACTCGGGCACGATCCACCTGCTGACCGGGAGGCCGACGCTCGTCCGTCCGTTCCTCGGGCTGCGCCGGCCCCGACAGCCGATCCCCGGCCTCGCGTTCGCGGGGCGCGTCGAGGCGCTGCCGCCCGGCGCGACGCCCGAGCAGGTCGGATTCGCGGTCGGCGATCGCGTCGCCGGGTCGGCGCCCGCGGCGTTCGCCGAGCTCGTCCTCGCGATGCCGCGGAAGCTCGCGCGCATCCCCGACGAGGTGTCGACGACCGACGCCGCCGCGCTCCCGATCTCGGCCGTCACGGCCCTGCAGGCAGTCCGCGACGCCGCTCGCGTCAGCGCGGGGCAGACGGTGCTCGTCATCGGCGCGGGGGGCGGAGTCGGGGCGTACCTCGTGCAGCTCGCCGTTCTCGCGGGCGCCCGCGTCACGGGCGTCGCGAGCGGGGGGAAAGCCGTTTTCGTGCGCTCGCTCGGCACCGAGCGCACGATCGACTACCGCACCGACCCCGGGCCCGAGGGCTGGGGCCGCTTCGACGCCGTCATCGACACTGCGGATGGCCGCGACCTGCCGGTGCTGCGCCGGCTGCTGACCGAGCGCGGCGCGCTCGCCATCGTCGGCGCCGACCACGTCGGCGGGCCCGTGCTCGACGGGCTCGACCGGCAGTTCCGTGCGGCGCTGCTCGACCCCTGGGTGCGGCACCGCCTCGCGATGGTCATGCAGAAGGAGTCGGGCGCCGACCTCGCGATCCTGCTCGATCACCTCGCGGCGGGGCGGATGTCCGCGGCCGTCGACGAGGTCGTCCCCGTCGAGCGAGCCCTCGACGCGATCGACCGGCTCCGGCGCCGCGAGGTGCGCGGCAAGGTCGTCATCGCGCTCGGCGCGCGGTGAGCGCTCAGCTCGACGAGCCCTCGAGGCTGCCCGTCACGGGCCCGGCCGGGTCGTAGATGACGCAGAGGATCTCGCGGTCGCCCTCGCTCCAGCTGCCCTCGGTCGGGAAGTAGTAGCTGAAGTCGTACGGCGAGTCGTTGTAGCCGCCGCCGACGAACGCCTCGAACTCGGTGAGGCACTCGGCGTCCGCGCGCTCGAGGATGGCCTCCTGGCCGGGGTAGTCGTCCTCGGTCATGATCACCGAGGCGAAGACCTCGCTGTCGTGCGGCTCGTCGCACGGCGTCGTCGGAACGGTCTCGACCTGCTCGATCGCGTCGGCGTCGTTGAGGCAGTCGCCGACGCGGAGCGTGAAGACGTCGGTCGAGTCATTGCCCTCGACGACCTGGCCCTCGGTGTCGCGCTGCGCCTCGCCGGCGCCGGTGAACTGCGAGAGGAACGCGCAGCCCGAGAGCGCGGCGGTCGCCGAGACGACCGCGAGCGCGCCGACGGCGAGGCGGAGGGGGGTGGGGGCGGGCATGGACTACTCTTCTTCGTCGGGTGCGGAGTCGGGTGCTGTGCGTGATCCGGCGGCGGGTGCGCCGGTGGGTGCCGTGCGCGCGACGAGCGCGAGCACCGCGTCGTGCAGGTGCCCGTTCGTCGCGAGAGCGCTGCCGTGCCACGGCCCCGTCTCGCCGTCGACCGAGCTGAAGCGGCCGCCGGCCTCCTCGATGATCGGCTGCAGCGCCGCCATGTCGTAGGGCTGCAGGTCGAACTCGCCCGCGACGTCGATGACGCCCTCCGCGACGAGCATGTACGACCACATGTCGCCGATCGCGCGCGACCGCCAGGCGGCGCGCGTGAGCGCGAGCAGGCCGTCGAGGCGGCCCTCGTCGTCCCATCCGGGGAGGCTGTTGTACGAGATCGAGGCGTCGGCGAGATCGCGCACGCCGCTCACGCGGAGCGGGCGGGCATCCGGCTCAGGGGCGGGGCCCGTGCGCAGCACGAAGGCGCCGAGACCGCGCGCGCCCCACCAGCGGCGCTCGAGAGCGGGCGAGCTCACGACGCCGACCACGGGAACGCCGTCGATCGCGAGCGCGATGAGGGTGCCCCAGATCGGCATGCCGCGCAGGAAGTTGGCGGTGCCGTCGATGGGGTCGATGATCCACTGGCGGTGGGCGCCGTCGCCCGTGCCGGTCGCCGTGCCGTACTCCTCGCCGAGGATGCCGTCATCCGGTCGCGCCGCGGCGAGACCCTCGCGGATGACGCGCTCGACGGCCCGATCGGCGTCGGTCACGGGGGTGCGGTCGGGCTTCGTCGTCACCTCGAGGTCGACCGCGCGGAACCGGTCGACCGAGACGGAATCCGCTCGCTCGGCGAGCTCGAGCGCGAGCGCCAGATCGGCGGCGAGGTCGGTCACGGCTCTCACAGTAGCGGTCGCGAGCCTCGCTCAGTACGCGGACTTGGTGAGCGTCGTCAGCAGCCGCTGGAGCGAGTCGAGACGCTGCGGGCCGAGCTCGCCGAGTTCGCCGCGCGCGGCCGCCTCGACGAGCTCGCAGTCGGGGGAGTCGGGCAGGTGCGTGCAGCCCCGCGGGCACGAGCGGGCGACCTCGGCGAGATCCTCGAACGCCGTGAGGATGCTGTCGGGGTTCACGTGCCCGAGTCCGAACGAGCGCACGCCGGGGGTGTCGATGATCCAGCCGCCGTCGGGCAGTCGGAGCGACACCGTCGAGCTCGAGGTGTGCCGGCCGCGGCCCGTGACGGCGTTGACGTGGCCGATCGCGCGCTGGGCCGAGGGCACGAGCGCGTTGACGAGGGTCGACTTGCCGACGCCCGAGTGCCCGACCGCGACGGTCGTCCGATCGCGCAGCAGCGCGTGCAGGGCATCGAGGGGCGGATGCTCGGCCGAGCTCGTGACGACGCGCACGTCGAGCCCCGCGAAGTGGGCGAGGAAGGCCGTGGGGTCGGCGAGGTCGGTCTTCGTCACGACGAGCAGCGGAGAGATGCCCGCGTCGAACGCGGCCACGAGGTAGCGGTCCACGAGCCGGGGCCGCGGTTCGGGGTTCGCCGCGGCGACCACGATCATGAGCTGGTCGGCGTTCGCGACGACGATTCGCTCGACGGCGTCGGTGTCGTCGGCACTGCGCCGCAGGAGGGTGCGGCGCTCGTGCACGCGGACGATGCGCCCGAGCGCGCCCACCTCGCCGCTCACGTCCCCGACGACGTCGACGCGATCGCCCGTGACGATCGCGGTCTTGCGCAGCTCGCGCGCGCGCGTGCAGATCACCGCGCGCTCGGTCGGCTCGCCCTCGTCGATGAGGGCGAGGTACCGGCCGCGGTCGACCGTGACGATGCGGCCGACGACGGCGTCATCGTGGGCAGGGCGCTGCTTCGAGCGCGGCCGGTTGGCCTTCGGGTTCGGGCGCGAGCGCACGGCCGACTCGTCGTACGCGCCGTAGGGCTCGTCCTCGTCGTCGTCGGGCGGAAGCCAGCTCATGCGGAGTCGGACCCCGCCCGCGTCGAGGCGACGAGCCGCTGCCACAGCTCGGGGAACTCGGGCAGGGTCTTCGACGTCGCGCCGATGTCGTCGATGTCGATGCCGTCGACGGCGAGCCCGATGACGGCTCCCGCATGGGCCATGCGGTGATCCGCGAAGGCGCCCCAGTCGGCCCCGTGCAGGGCGTGCGGCTCGAGCGCGAGGCCGTCGTCGAGCTCGGTCGCGGCGCCTCCGACGCGCGACAGGTCGTCGGCGAGCGCGGCGAGGCGGTCGGTCTCGTGACCGCGGAGGTGCTCGATGCCCGTGATGCGGCTCGGCGAGTCGGCGAGGGCCGCGAGCGCGACGATCGCGGGGGCGAGCTCGCCGCCGCGCGAGAGGTCGAGCTCGACGCCCGGCATCGCTCGGCCGCCGAGGAGCCCCTCGCCGCCGTCGACGACGAGCGCGTCGCCCTCGCGGCGGACGCTCGCGCCGAAGCGGGGGAGGATGTCGATGAGGTCGGCGCCGACCTGCGTCGTCGTCTCGGGCCAGCCCTCGATCGCGACCGTGCCGCCCGCGACGACCGCGGCGATGAGGAACGGCGCGGCGTTCGAGAGGTCGGGCTCGATGTCGACGTCGCGCGCCGCGATCGGCCCGGGCGCGACGACCCAGACGCCCTCGTCGGGGCTCGAGACGGTCACGCCGCGCGCCGCGAGAGCGGCGATCGTCATCTCGATGTGCGGCATCGACGGCAGGCGCTCGCCCGTGTGCCGCAGGGTCAGACCCTCCGCGAAGCGGGGGGCGGCGAGCAGGAGGCCCGAGACGAACTGGCTCGACGCGCTCGCGTCGATCGCGACCTCGCCGCCGCGCACCGCGCCCGAGCCCCACAGGCTGAAGGGGAGCGCTCCGCGGCCGTCGTCGTTGACGTCGACGCCGAGCGCCCGCAGCGAGTCGATCGTCGTGCGCATCGGGCGCCGCCGCGCGGCCTCGTCGCCGTCGAAGGCGACCGGCCCGAGCGCGAGCGCCGCGACGGGCGGGAGGAAGCGCATGACCGTGCCCGCGAGCCCGACGTCGATGCTCGTCGAGCCGGTCAGCTCGGTCGCGGGCGTCACGCGCAGGTCGGGGCCGTAGGCGCCGTCGCCCGGCATCTCGTCGATTCCCACGCCGAGCGCGCGCAGAGCCGCGATCATGAGCGCCGAGTCGCGCGAGTGCAGGGGCCGGCGCAGCAGCGACGGGCCGTCGGCGAGAGCGGCGAGCACGAGCTCGCGATTGGTGAGGCTCTTCGATCCGGGCAGGGCGAGCCGGGCATCCAGCGGGCCCGTCGCTCGCGGCGCGCGCCACGGCCCCGCGTCGCCCGTCGGAGCCGAGTGGTCGGCGCGGTCGTCGTCGTAGGGGCTGAATCGGGGCGAGGAATAGCCGAATACCTGCATCGGTTACAGAGTATCGGCAGCACGAGCGAAGGGAGCCGCCGTATGACGAGCGCCGTCCTCGAGCGGGTGAGCACCGCATCCGTCGACCCCGACGCCCGGCAGCGCACCGGCGCGACCCCGCAGGCGCCGGTCGTAGACTCGCTCCCGATGACTGACGAGCTCGCCGAGCGCCGCCAGCTGTTCCAGGAGCAGGCGCTCCCCTTCATGGACCAGCTCTACGGCGCCGCCATGCGCATGACCAAGAACCCCGCCGACGCCTCCGACCTCGTGCAGGAGACCTTCGTGAAGGCGTTCGCCGCCTTCGGCCAGTTCGAGCAGGGCACGAACCTCAAGGCGTGGCTGTACCGGATCCTCACCAACACGTTCATCAACGTGTACCGCAAGAAGCAGCGCGACCCCTACCAGGGCTCGACCGACGAGCTCGAGGAGTGGCAGCTCGGCAACGCGCAGTCGGCGACGTCGAGCTCGAGCCGCTCCGCCGAGGCCGAGGCGATCGACCGGATGCCCGCGAGCGCCGTGAAGGACGCCCTCCAGTCGATCCCGGAGGACTTCCGTCTCGCCGTCTACTTCGCGGACGTCGAGGGCTTCTCGTACCAGGAGATCGCCGACATCATGAAGACCCCCGTCGGCACCGTGATGAGCCGGCTCCACCGCGGCAGACGGCTGCTGCGCGAGCTGCTCGCCGACTACGCCCGCGAGCGCGGGATGACGCTGAAAGAGACCACCACCACTTCGAGGAGCACGACATGACCGACTGCGGCTGCGACCAGGCCAAAGCCGAGCTCGAGGAGTTCCTGCACAACGAGCTCAGCGCCGAGCAGTGCCAGGACATCCGCGACCACATGAGCAACTGCGACGACTGCTCGGCCGAGCATCTCGTCGGCCTCACCCTCACCACCAAGGTGAAGGAGGCCTGCCAGGAGAAGGCGCCGGACGAGCTCCGGGCGATGATCCTCGGCACGATCGAGAAGCTCGACTCGAAGGCCTAGAGCCCGCGTTCACGCGAACGGGCCCGCCCCTCCTGACGGAGGGAGCGGGCCCGTTCGGCGTACTGGGCCTAGTCGCCGAGCGCGGCCTCCATGATGGCGGCGTGCTCTTGCGCGCTGCGCTTGGTCGACCCGGTCGCGGGCGACGCGGATGCCGGGCGCGAGATGACGCGGACGGGCCGGCCCTCGCGCTTGGCGCTCTCGAGCGCGAAGAACGGCCACGCGCCCTGGTTCTCGGGCTCGTCCTGCACCCACACGAGCTCCGCGTTCGGGTACCGGTCGACGACCTCCTGCAGCTCGACCTCGGGGAGCGGGTAGAACTGCTCGAGCCGCACGAGCGCGACGCCCTCCGTGCCGCGCTTCTCGATCTCGCTCTTGAGGTCGTAGTGGATCTTGCCCGCGTGCAGCAGGACGCGCCGCACCGACTGCGGGTCGGTGATGTTCGCGTCGTCGAGCACGGGCTCGAAGCGGCCCTCGGTGAAGTCGGCGACCTCGCTCGTAGCGCCGCGCAGTCGCAGCATCGCCTTCGGGGTGAAGACGATGAGCGGGCGGCGCGGGCGGGCGTAAGCCTGGCGGCGCAGGAGGTGGAAGTACGACGCGGGCGTCGACGGGCGCGCGACGGTCATGTTCTCCTCGGCCGCGAGCTGCAGGTAGCGCTCGATCCGCGCCGACGAGTGGTCGGGGCCCTGGCCCTCGTAGCCGTGCGGCAGCAGCAGCACGACGCTCGAGCGCTGGTTCCACTTCTGCTCGGCGGAGGAGATGAACTCGTCGATGATCGTCTGCGCGCCGTTGGCGAAGTCGCCGAACTGCGCCTCCCACAGCACGAGCGAGTCGGGGCGCTCGACCGAGTAGCCGTACTCGAAGCCCATGGTCGCGTACTCGCTGAGCAGCGCGTCGTAGATCCAGAGCTTGGCCTGGTTCTCGGCGAGGTTCGCGAGCGGCAGCCACTCCTGCCCGTTGGCGCGGTCGTGCAGGACGGCGTGGCGCTGCACGAACGTGCCGCGGCGTGAGTCCTGGCCCGACATGCGCACGGGCGTGCCCTCCATGAGGAGGGAGCCGAGCGCGAGCAGCTCGCCGAAGCCCCAGTCGATGCCGCCGTTGCGGCTCATCTCGACGCGCTTCTTGAGCATCGCCTGCAGCTTGCCGTGGATGCTGAAGCCCGCGGGCGGGTTGTCGTGCGCGTCGCCGATGTGCTGGATGACCTCGACCGGCACGCCCGTCGTCTCCGGCTCCGCCGCGATGGTCTCCATCGCAGGCGAGGTGACCGCGCCGGCGCCGACGACGGGGATCTGCCCCGTCTGGACGGCGTGGGTCTCGGCGAAGGCGACCTCGAGGCGCTCCTGGAAGTCGCGGTGCGCGGCGTCGAACTCGTCCGGCGTGATGTCGCCGCGGCCGACGAGCGACTCGGTGTAGAGCGTGCGGACGGAGCGCTTGGCCTCGATGAGGTTGTACATGAGCGGCTGGGTCATCGAGGGGTCGTCGCCCTCGTTGTGGCCGCGACGGCGGTAGCAGACGAGGTCGATCACGACGTCGCGCTTGAACTCCTGCCGGTAGGCGAACGCGAGCTCGGCGACGCGGACGACGGCCTCGGGGTCGTCGCCGTTGACGTGGAAGATCGGCGCCTGGATGGTCTTCGCGACGTCGGTCGAGTAGTTCGACGAGCGCGCCTCGCCGGGTGGCGTCGTGAAGCCGACCTGGTTGTTGACCACGACGTGGATCGTGCCGCCCGTGCGGAAGCCGCGCAGCTGCGACAGCTGCAGCGTCTCGAGCACGACCCCCTGGCCCGCCATCGCCGCGTCGCCGTGGACGAGCACGGGGAGGACGCCGAACTGGCCGTCGCCCTTGCGGTCCTGCTTCGCGCGGACGATGCCCTCGAGCACGCCGTTGACGGCCTCGAGGTGCGAGGGGTTCGCGGCGAGGTAGACGGGGATCTGCTTGCCGCTCATGGCGGTGAAGACGCCCTCGGTGCCGAGGTGGTACTTCACGTCGCCCGAGCCCTGCACGCTGCGCGGATCCTGCGTGCCCTCGAACTCGCGGAAGATCTGCCCGTACGTCTTGCCGGCGATGTTGGCGAGCACGTTGAGGCGGCCGCGGTGGGCCATGCCGATGGCGACCTCGTCCATCTCGGCCTCGGCGGCGCCCTGCAGGATCTCGTCGAGGAGCGGGATGACCGACTCGCCGCCCTCGAGGCTGAAGCGCTTCTGGCCGACGTACTTGGTCTGCAGGAACGTCTCGAACGCCTCCGCCTGATTGAGCTTGCCGAGGATGCGCATCTGCTCGTCGTGCGTCGGCTTCTGGTACGGCCGCTCGAGATGGTCCTGGAACCAGCGCCGCTGCGCCGGGTCGGCGATGTGCATGTACTCGAGGCCGACCGTGCGGCAGTACGAGTCGCGCAGCACGCCGAGGATCTCGCGCAGCAGCATCGTGCGCCGGCCGCCGAAGCCGCCCGTGACGAACTCGCGGTCGAGATCCCAGAAGGTCAGCCCGTGGCTCGCGATGTCGAGGTCGGGGTGCGAGCGCTGACGGTACTCGAGCGGGTCGACGTCGGCCATGAGGTGGCCGCGCACGCGGTAGGAGTTGATGAGCTCCTGCACGCGCGAGGTCTTCGAGACCGCGTCGGAGAGGTCGACGTGGATGTCCTGAGCCCAGTGGATCGGGTCGTAGGGGATCCGCAGGTCGGCGAAGATGTCCTCGTAGAAGCCGCGCTGGCCGATGAGCAGCTCGTGCACCTTCTTGAGGAACTCGCCCGACCCGGCGCCCTGGATGACGCGGTGGTCGTAGGTGCTCGTGAGAGTGATGGTCTTGCCGATCCCGAGCTCGGCGAGCGTCGCGGGCGAGGAGCCCTGGAACTCGGCCGGGTACTCGAGCGCACCGGCGCCGATGATGGCGCCCTGCCCGCGCATGAGGCGCGGCACCGAGTGCACGGTGCCGATGCCGCCGGGGTTCGTGAGCGAGATCGTGTTGCCCTGGAAGTCGGCGGCGGCGAGCTTGTTGTCGCGGGCGCGCTTGACGACGTCCTCGTAGGCAGTCAGGAAGTCGCCGAAGCCCATCGACTCGCACTTCTTGATGCCGGGCACGAGCAGCGCGCGCGAGCCGTCGGGCTTGGGGAGATCGATCGCGATGCCGAGGTTGATGTGCGCGGGCGTGACGACGACGGGCTTGCCGTCGACCTCGTCGTAGAAGACGTTCTGGCTCGGGAACTCGCGCAGCGCGCGGACCATCGCCCAGGCGATGAGGTGCGTGAACGAGACCTTGCCGCCGCGGGCGCGCTTGAGGTGGTTGTTGATGACGATCCGGTTGTCGATCATCAGCTTCGCGGGGATCGTGCGGACGCTCGTCGCGGTCGGCACGCTGAGCGAGGCGTCCATGTTCGCGGCGAGCGACTTCGCCATGCCCTTGAGCGGGGTGACGGTGTTCTCGGCCGGATCCTCGGCCGTCGCGGCGGGGGCGGAGGTCGCCGCGGGCGCCTGCGCCGGGATCGGCTGGCGCTGCGGGGGAGCGGAGGTCGTGCGGGCGACGGGCTGGCTGCCCGTGATCGGCACCGAGGCCGGGGGGACGGACGACGCCGCGGGGGCGGAGGCGGGGGCGGCCTCGGGCGCATCCATCGCCACGGGGGCGGGGGCGGGCGCCGGCGCGGGCTCCGAGCCCGACGCGGGCGGCGGGGCGTCGGCGAGAGCCGACTGGTGGTACTTCTCGAGGATCGGCCACCACGACGGGTCGACCGAGTTCTTGTCGGTCTTGAACTGCTCGTACATCTCGTCAACGAGCCACTCGTTGGCACCGAACTCGCCCGCGGCGCCGCCGTCGGGGCTCACTCCGGTCACTTGGCTTGACACAGCCGACCGCCCACTTCCGTTTCGCTAGATGCTCGGATCGATTGGGAACCCTCGCTGGTCCCCAGCCCGTCAAGCCTACCCACTGAAGACCGGTCCCCCGCGCGCGAGAGGCCCGCCGTAGGCTGAAAGATGTGCGATTCTTCGACGAGCGACCCGCCCATGATCTGACGTACTCCGACGTGTTCCTGGTGCCCGGTCGGTCGGATGTCGGAAGCCGCCTGAGCGCGGACCTGACGGTCGATGATCCGACGGCCCTGGGCATCCCCATCGTGGCCGCGAACATGACCTCGGTGACGGGTCCGCGCCTCGCCGCCGCCCTCGCGCGACGGGGCGGGCTCGGGGTCCTCCCGCAGGACACCCCGCTCGGCGAGCTCGACGCCGCGATCCGCGCAGTCAAGGCCGCGCCCGTCATGCTCGACCCGCTCGTCGCCGTGGGCGTCGAGACGACTATCGCGGAGGCGCTGCGCCGGGCGCCCGATACTCAGGGGGCCCTGCTGACCGTCGTCGACGCCGACGGGGCGCCCGCGCGGTGCATCCCCGTCAGCCGCCTGCGCGGCGCGCTGCCCGATTCGCGCATCGGCGACCTCGTGGGCGACCCCGTCCCGGCCCTCGACGACGAGGACGTCACCGACCCGCGCCAGGCGTTCGACCTCATCGACGCGGCGGGCGTCGAGGCCGTCGCCGTCATGCACCACGGTCGAATCATCGGCTCGCTGAGCGCGCGCAGCGCCGTGCGCGCGACGCTCTACACCCCGGCGACGGATGCCCGTGGCCGGCTCCGCGTCGCGGCCGCGATCGGCGCCAACGGCGACCCGGCGGCGCGAGCAGAGGCGCTCGTCCAGGCGGGCGTCGACGTCATCGTGCTCGACACCGCGCACGGCCACCAGGAGTCGATGCTCGCGGCCGTGCGGGCTGTGGCTGGCAAGAGGCTGGGCGTCCCGCTCGTCGCGGGCAACGTCGTCACGCCGGAGGCCGTGCACGACCTCGTCGAGGCGGGAGCGGACATCCTCAAGGTCGGCGTCGGACCGGGCGCGATGTGCACGACGCGCATGATGACGGCCGTGGGGCGCCCGCAGTTCTCGGCCGTGCTCGACACGGCGCAGGCGGCCCGCGAGAAGGGCGCTCGCGTCTGGGCCGACGGTGGCGTGCGCTACCCGCGCGACGTCGCACTCGCGCTCGCCGCGGGTGCTTCCGCCGTCATGATCGGCTCGTGGTTCGCCGGAACGCTCGAGGCGCCCGGCGAGATCGAGGTCGACGAGGAGGGGCGCTGGTTCAAGAGCTCGTGGGGCATGGCGTCGACGCGCGCCGTCGAGCAGCGGTTCCGGCGGCTCGACGCCTTCGACCGGGCGCGGAAGACGCTCTTCGCGGAGGGCATCTCGAGCTCGCGCATCCTTCTCGACCCGCAGCGGCCCTCGATCGACGACCTGCTCGACATGATCACCTCGGGGCTGCGCTCGTCGATGACCTACGCGGGCGCGGCGACGCTGCCGCAGTTCCACGAGCGCGCGGTCGTCGGCGTGCAGTCGGCCGCGGGGTACGAGGAGGGGAAGGCGCTGCCGGTCTCCTGGTGATCGGGCGCGTCGTCGCGGAGGCGCCCCCGGGCATCCGACGCTCAGCCGCGCCGGGCGCGCCTGGCTATACTTCCTCGCATCATGGATGACCCGCCGTCTTCGCCGTCCGACCCCAGTCATAGTCCCTCGCCGATGATCGGGGGCACCCGTGGGCGCTGAGTGGATCCTCCTCGGCGCCGGTGTGCTCCTCACCATCGGCACCGGCTTCTTCGTCGCGAGCGAGTTCGCGCTCGTCAATCTCGATCGCTCCGATCTCGAGGCGCGCCAGGCGCGCGGCGAGAAGCGGCTCGGGCCCACGATCGCGGCCCTCAAGATCACCTCCACGCACCTCTCGAGCGCGCAGCTCGGCATCACGCTCACGACGCTCCTCACGGGCTACACGATGGAGCCCGCGATCTCGATGATGCTCGCCGGCCCCCTCACGGCCCTCGGCCTGCCCGAAGGTGCCGTGAGCATCGTCGGAACGATCATCGCCGTCGTCATCGCGACGCTGCTGTCGATGATCGTCGGCGAGCTCGTGCCCAAGAACTTTGCGCTGTCGCTGCCGCGCCAGACGGCGAAGTTCGTGATCCCTTTCCAGGCGCTCTTCACGACCGTGTTCAAGCCGGCGATCTCACTGCTCAACAACACCGCGAACTCCATCCTTCGCGCGGTGGGCATCGAGCCGAAGGAGGAGCTCAGCGGCGCGCGCACCGCCGAGGAGCTCGCCTCGCTCGTCCGCCGCTCGGCGAAGGAGGGCTCGCTCGAGGCCGACACCGCGACCCTTCTCTCGCGCACGCTCGCCTTCTCGCAGCACTCGGCCTCCGACGTGATGACGCCCCGCCCGCGCGTGGCGAGCATCGACCGCTCGGACTCGGCGCTCGCCGTCATCGAGCTCGCACGCCGCACCGGCTTCTCCCGCTTCCCCGTCACCGACGACTCGATCGACGACATCGTCGGCATCGTCCACGTCAAGCAGGCCGTCGCCGTGCCGCACGATCGCCGCCCCGACGTGCCCGTCTCCGCTCTGCAGAGCGACGCGCTGCGCGTGCCGGAGACGATGATGCTCGACACGCTGCTCGCCGAGCTGCGCGGCCGCGGCTACCAGATGGCGATCGTCGTCGACGAGTACGGCGGCACCGCGGGCGTCGCGACGCTCGAGGATCTCGTCGAGGAGCTCGTCGGCGAGGTCTCCGACGAGCACGATCGCGTCCTCGTCGGCGTCGTCCGCTCGCGCGACTGGCTCACCTTCCCCGGCATGCTCCGCCCCGACGAGCTCCGCGATCGCGCGGGCGTCTCCGTTCCGGACGACGGCCCGTGGGAGACCGTGGGCGGCTGGATGATGTCCGAGCTCGGGCGCCTCCCGGCCGTCGGCGACGTCGTCGAGATCGACCCGGGCGCGTTCCGCGTCGAGCGGCTCGACGGCCGCCGCATCGACCGGGTCCGGTACACGCCGAGACCGCGCACCGACGATGAGGAGGCCGGCCGATGATCAGCGACTCCGACTGGTGGGGCCTCGTCTGGCTCGTCGTCCTCCTCGCGGGCAACGCCTTCTTCGTCGGCGCGGAGTTCGCCGTCATCTCGGCCAAGCGCTCGCAGATCGAGCCGCGCGCCGACGCCGGCTCGCGTGCCGCGAAGACCGCCCTGTGGGCCATGGAGCACGCGACGCTCATGCTCGCGACGAGCCAGCTCGGCATCACCGTGTGCTCGCTGCTCATCCTCAACGTCTCCGAGCCGGCGATCCACCACATCCTCGAGATCCCGCTCGAGCTCACGGGGCTGCCGTACGAGGTCGTGAGCGGCATCGCCTTCACGATCGCGCTGCTGCTCGTGTCGTTCCTGCACGTCGTGCTCGGCGAGATGGTGCCGAAGAACATCTCGTTCTCGCTGCCGACGCGCTCGGTGCTCCTGCTCGCGCCGCCGCTCGTCGCGGTCGCGCGCGTGTTCGGCTTCGTGATCGTCGCCCTCAACGCCGTCGCGAACGGCGTGCTGCGGCTGTTCAAGGTCGAGCCGAAGGACGAGGCGACGAGCGCGTTCACGCTCGAGGAGGTCGCGACGATCGTCGAGCAGTCCCAGCGCGAGGGCCTCCTGCACGACCGCTCCGGCGCGCTCAGCGCCGCGTTCGAGTTCACGACGAAGAAGGTGCACGACGTCGCCGTGCCGATGGACGAGCTCGTCCAGCTACCGGAGGACGCCTCGCCCGCCGACGTCGAGCGGGCCGTCGCGCAGCGCGGCTTCAGCCGCTACGTGCTCGTCGATGAGGATCGCGAGCCGACCGGGTACGTGCACCTCAAGGACGTCATCGATCTCGACGAGGACGAGTTCGACGACCCCGTGCCGCCGAAGCGCATCCGGCGTCTCGTGTCGATCCTCGCGAGCGCGGATCTCGAGGACGGCCTCGCCGTCATGCGCCGCTCGGGCGCGCACCTCGCGCGCTCGGTCGACGCGCAGGGCCGCACCACGGGCGTGCTCTTCCTCGAGGACATCATCGAGGAGCTCGTCGGCGAGGTGCAGGACGCCACCCGGCGCCGGCCCTAGGCGGGTTCTCGCGCAGACGGCGACGGCGCCGCTCCCGAGGGGGCGGCGCCGTCACAGTGCGCAGGGGATGCGCCCCTTAGAAGAACGCGCGACGGTACTGCGGCGGAACGAGCTGCTGCAGCGCGGCCTCATCGCCGAGGTCGCGCGCGAAGCTCAGCGCCGCGTGCGGGTCGCGCATCCACTTGCGCCCCATGAGGATGGCGTCGGCCTGGCCGGACTCGATGATCTCCTCCGCCTGCGCGGCCTCCGTGATGAGGCCGACCGCGGCGACGGGCACGTCGCCCTCCGAGCGCACGTGCGCAGCGAGCGGCACCTGGTAGCCGGGTCCGACGGGAATGCTCGCCCGGACGAGGCCGCCGCTCGAGATGTCGAAGAGGTCGGCTCCGGCCTCGAGCGACCACGCCGCGACCTGCGCGGTCTGCTGCTCGTCCCAGCCGCCCTCCGTCCAGTCGGTCGCCGAGAAGCGCACCAGGACGGGCACGTCGACGGCCGCGCGCACCGCGCGCACCGTGTCGAGCACGATGCGGGCGCGGTTCTCGAGCGAGCCGCCCCACGCGTCGTCGCGCGTGTTCGACAGCGGCGAGAGGAACTGGTGGAGGAGGTAGCCGTGGGCGGCGTGCACCTCGACGAGATCGAAGCCCGCCGCGACGGAACGGCGGGCGGCGTCGGCGAAGGCGGCCACGACATCCGCGATGCCCTGCTCGTCGAGGGCCGCCGGGGTGTCGTAGCCGTCGAATGCCACGGCCGACGGGGCGACCGTCTGCCAGCCGCCCTCGCTCGCGGGCATCGTGCCGCGGCCCGAGTAGCCCTCGCGCGTCTCGCCCCACTCGGGGTAGATGCTCGCCTTGCGGCCGGCGTGCGCGAGCTGGATGCCCGCCGCCGAGCCCTGCGAGTGGATGAAGTCGACGACGCGCGCCCACGCGTCGGCCTGCGCATCGTTCCAGATGCCGGTGTCGTGCGGGCTGATGCGGCCCTCGGGCGTCACGGCGGTCGCCTCGGCGAT
Organism: Microcella sp.; assembly: GCF_030645145.1. Classification (GTDB taxonomy): domain Bacteria; phylum Actinomycetota; class Actinomycetes; order Actinomycetales; family Microbacteriaceae; genus Microcella. The sequence continues at coordinate 41,503 of NZ_JAUSMI010000085.1, forward strand.
CACGAGGCCGGCGCCGCCGCGCGCGAACGAGCCCAGGTGCACGACGTGCCAGTCGGTGGGCACGCCGTCGCGCTCGTCGACGGAGTACTCGCACAGGGGGGCGACCCACAGCCGGTTGCGCAGCGTGAGGGAGCGGACGGTGAGCGGGGAGAAGAGCGCGGAGGTCACGAGTCAATGCAAGCAGGGGGCGGGCTGAGGTATTCCTGGGCGCGGTCTGACGGTGCCGGCGTGCGGCGGGTGCGGGGCGTGCGGCGGGCGCGGGGCGTGCGCGTGCGAGCGGGTCGACCGGGCGTGGAGCGCCGATCGATAGGGTGTCGGCGTGACAGGCCCGACGCAGTTCCTCCCCGACGACGCCGCCCGACTCATCGCCGTCCCCGGCGAGACCGACGACAAGTACCGGCGCGGAGTACTCGGCATCGTCACCGGCTCGGCTCAGTACCCCGGCGCCGCGGTGCTCGGCGTCGAGTCGGCCCTCCGCACCGGAGTCGGCATGGTGCGCTACCTCGGCCCGGCGCGCGCCGCCGACCTCGTGCTGCAGCGCCGCCCCGAGGCGGTCACCGAGCCGGGGCGCGTGCAGGGGTGGCTCCTGGGCAGCGGGATGCCCGTGCCCGGGCCCGGCGCGGAGCGCGACGCCGCCACGCGCGATCGCTTCCACCACGCGCTCGAGTCGGACCGCCCGCTCGTGCTCGACGCCGGCGCGCTCGACCTCGCCGCCTCGTCGACGGCGCCCACGGTCATCACTCCCCACGCCGGCGAGCTCGCCCGGCTCACAGGCGTCGAGGCGGACGCCGTGCGCGCCGACCCGCTCGGCTCCGCCCGGCGGGCGGCCGAGCGCTTCGGAGTGACCGTGCTGCTCAAGGGGCACACGACCCACGTCGTGGGCGCCACCGGCGAGGAGCTCGTGGCGCGGACGGCGCCCGCGTGGCTCGCGACCGCAGGCGCGGGGGATGCCCTCGCGGGCATCCTCGGAGCCCTCGTCGCGACGCATGGCGACGCGGTCGTCGACGATCCGGCGCTGCTCGGCCGGCTCGCGGCGGCCGCCGCGGTCATCCACGGGCTCGCGGCGCAGCGCGCCTCGGCCGGCGGGCCGTTCACGGTGCTCGACCTGTGCCGCGAGCTCGGCCCGACGATCGCGCAGCTCGTGAAGTACCGCCCGCTCGTGTAGCGCGGGCCGCGCCGGGCCGCGCTCGGCCGCGCCGGGCCGCGCTCGGCCCCACCCAGCCGCATTGCCGCGGGCCAT
>NZ_JAUSMI010000086.1 GCF_030645145.1 Microcella sp.
GGGCGAGGCGATCGGCGCGGCACTCGCGGGCAGCGGCGCGCGCGGCTCGGGCTCGGGCTCGGGCTCGCGCGGCAAGCGGGCGAGCGGCTCGACGACCCCGGCCGAGTAGACGTGGGCGGGATGCTCGGGCGCGACTCGAGCATCCCGCCCCTTGTCGGTCGGTTCGCTGACGCGCCGCTCAGGCGTCGAAGTCGAGCCGCATGACGCGGCGGCGCTTCGTCGGCTGCGCGACCTCGGTGAAGCCCGCCGCGACGAACGGGCCCACGGGGCCGACGCTCAGCTCGTCCCAGGTGATCTCGGCGCCGCCCGTCACCATCGGGTAGCCCTCGACGGCGTGCGCTCCCTGCGCGCGGGCGTGCGCGGCCGCGGCAGCGACGAGCGGGTAGGTCAGCCCATGGTTGCGGAACCCACGGCGCACGACGAGGCACGCGATCGCCCACACGCCGTCGTCGTCCTTGTCCTCGCGGCGGCCGGCCCACGGCACGGGGGAGTTGCGGAGGCGGCGGTAGGCGGGGCGGGCATCCACCGCGACCCAGCCGGCCGGTTCGTCGTCGACCCAGGCGACGAGACCGACCGTGCGGGTGGCCCGCGGGTCGTCGCAGCCGGTGGCCTCGCGCAGGATCGTGGCGCGCTGGTCGACAGGAGCGGCGTACCAGTCGTGGTCGCCGAGCCGCTGGCGCGTGCACTGGCAGCGGCCGGCGGTGCCGGTGAGGATCAGCTGCAGCTCGTCCCAGCTCGCCTCGTTCGCCGGGGCGATGCGCAGCGCAGCAGTCATGCGCCGAGCGTACTCAGCGCGCGACGAGCGACTGCGCGGCGGCGTCGAGGGCGCTGCCGACGACGCGGAAGTACGCCCACTTGCCGCGCTGCTCGCGCTCGATGAGACCCGCCTCGGTGAGGAGCTTCATGTGGTGCGAGACGGTGGGCTGGCTGAGGCCGACGGGCTCGGTGAGGTCGCAGATGCACGCCTCGCCGCCCTCGCTCGCGGCGATGATCGAGACGAGACGTACGCGCGTGGGGTCGCTGAGCGCCTTGAACACGCGTGCGAGCCGCTCGGCGTCGGGGGCCGTGATCGCTCCGTCGGCGACGATCGTGCAGCAGGCGGCGTCGGTCTCAGCAGTGGCGGACGCCGCGGTCGCGTCGGCGGGGGCGGTCTGCGTCGTGCTCATGGCGGGCTCCGAAAATTCGTATTGACAAACTTCGATACATCGAACAATCTCGATACATCGAAGATACTCGATCTGAGGAGTCAAGGGTGAACGAATCCGTCGTCGTCATCGGCGCGGGCCCGCAGGGCCTCGCCGCCGCGGCCCACCTGCTCGAGCGCGGGCTCGAGCCGATCGTGCTCGAGCAGGGCTCCGGCCCCGCCGCGTCGGTCTCCGAGTGGGGGCACGTGCGCCTGTTCTCCGAGTGGCCCGAGCTCGTCGATGCCGCGAGCGCGCGCCTGCTCGCCGCCGCCGGCGTGAGCGCCCCGACCTCCGGCGACCCGTTCGGCGCCGAGTGGGTCGCCGACTACCTCGCGCCGCTCGCGGCCGCGCTCGGCGACCGCGTCCGCTACGGCGCGCGCGTCACGGGCGTCGCCCGCGCCGGTCGCGACCTGCTCGTCGACGCCGGCCGCGACGCCGCCCCGTTCGTCGTGCACGTGCGCCGGGCGGACGGCACGGAGGAGCGCATCGTCGCGACGGCCGTGATCGACGCCTCCGGCTCCTGGGCGACGCCCAACCCGGCCGGCGCCGACGGCCTGCCCGCACTGGGCGAGACGGCCGCGGCGGCTGAGGGTCTCGTGTCCTACCGCATCCCGACCCCCGACGAGGTGGCGTCGCTCGCCGGAGCGCACACGGTCGTCGTCGGCAACGGTCACTCGGCCCTCGGTGCGATCGTCGCTCTCGCGCGCGTCGTCCGCGAGCACCCGGGCACGCGCGTCACCTGGGCGCTGCGGCGCGACGCCGTCGGCGACGCCTTCGGCGGCGGAGGCGCCGACCGGCTCGCCGCCCGGGGAGCCCTCGGCGTCGCGGCCCGCTGCGCGGTCGAGGAGGGACTCGTCGAGCTCGTCACGGGCTTCCGCACCGCCTTCATCGACCACGCGGGCGACGACGTCGTCGTCATCGGGGAGGACGGCCGCGCCCTCGACCCCGCCCGCCGCGTCATCGCCCTCACCGGCTTCCGGCCCGACCTCGGCATCCTCTCCGAGGTGCGCCTCGACCTCGACGGGCGCCTGCAGGCGCCGCGCCTGCTCGCCGCCGAGATCGACCCCAACATCCACTCGTGCGGCACCGTGCGCGCGACCGGGGCCGCCGAGCTCGCCCACCCCGAGCCGGGGCTCTACATCGTCGGCGTGAAGTCGTACGGTCGCGCGCCGACCTTCCTCGCCCTCACCGGGTACGAGCAGGTGCGCTCGGTCGTCGCTGCGCTCGCGGGCGACCACGAGGCGGCGCAGCGCAACGAGCTCGTGATCCCCGAGACGGGCGTCTGCGGGGGAGCGGGCCTCTTCGACGAACCGGCCGACGCGAGCGGTGCCGGCGGATGCTGCGCGCCGTCGCTCGCGCCGGTCGCCTTCGGGCGCATCCCCGTCGCCATCATGGCGTGAGCGGGCGGTGAGCGGGCACGGGCGCCTCGTCGCCCTCTCGCTCGGCCAGCTCGTCAGCTGGGGGGTGCTCTACTACGGCGTCATCGTCGCCGGGTCGCGCATCGCCGAGCAGACGGGCTGGCCGCTCGCCCTCGTGACGGGGCTGTTCTCGCTGGGGCTCGTCGTGTCGGCTCTCGCGGGCATCCCGATCGGCCGATTGCTGGATGCCCGGGGCCCGCGCTCGGTCATGACCGCGGGCTCGGCGCTCGCGGCCGCCGGGTTCGTCGTCGTCGCGCTCGCGCCGACGCCCGCGATCTTCGCCCTCGGCTGGGTCGTGACGGGGGCCGCGCAGTCGGCGGTGCTCTATCAGGCGGCGTTCACGGTCGTGACGCGGCGATACGGCGAGCGACGGCGGGGCGCGCTCACGGTCGTGACGATCGCGGGCGGCCTGGCCTCGACGGTCTTCGCGCCCCTCATCGCCGGGCTGCTGACGGTGCTCGACTGGCGCGGGACGTTCCTCGTCCTCGCCGGGATCCTCGCCGTCGTGACGATCCCGATCCATGCCCTCGCGCTCGAGCGGTCGTGGCCGTCGCGCACGCCGCTGACGCCGCAGTCGCTGCACGAGTCGTCGCCGGGCGGTCCGGTGCGGGCGGTGCTGCGCACACGGCGGTTTTGGATTCTCGAGCTCGCGACCCTCGCCGTGAGCGGCTCGATCCTCGTGGTCACGCTCGCGGCGATCCCGCTCTTCATGGAGCGCGGCCTGAGCTTCGAGCTCGCCGCCCTCGGCATCGGGCTCCTCGGCGCGGGGCAGCTCATCGGTCGGCTGATCTTCCTCGCCGCGCCGCGGCTGCCCGTCGCGAGGTCGGGGCCGCCGTGGCGTGCGCTCGCGGCGACGGGCGGCCTCGGGGCAGTCGCGCTCACGCTGCTCGGCGTGCTTCCCAGCTCGGCGTGGCTGCTCATCGGGGCGGGCGTGCTCGCGGGGGCCGTGCGGGGCGCGCAGACGCTCGTCGTCGCGTCATCGGTCCCCGACCGCTGGGGCACGCGTCACTACGGCGCCCTCCACGGCGTCTTCGCCGCGCCCGTCACGATGGTCGGCGCGCTCGCACCGGTCATCGGCGTCGTCGTCGCGCAGGGCCTCGGGTCGTTCGCCGCGATGGCGCTCGTCATGGCCGGGATCGCTCTCCTGGGAGCGATCGTCGCCCGCACGAGCTGAGGGCGACTGCGGCGCCCGGGCTCAGCTGCGATTCGTGCGGCGCTTGATCCAGCCCCACGCGGCGGTGGCGGCGAGAAGGACCAGGCCGATGAAGGCGAGCCAGAGCAGGCCCTCGACGACGAAGCCGATGACCGCGAAGACGGCCCAGAGGACGAGAAGGACGATGATGAGAGTTGTCATCTGATCGACCGTAGCCGAGGGGTGCGGATGCCCGCCAGCGGGCCGCACGGGCGATACCCAGCCGCCCCCGCGCATCCGCCGCCCTCTCGCGTCGCCTCGGCGGCATCGGGCCGCGCCCCGCCGCCGATAGAATCGGGGATCGTGTCCAAGGTCCTGACTTCCCTGCCCGTCGGCGAGCGCGTCGGCATCGCCTTCTCGGGAGGTCTCGACACCTCCGTGGCCGTCGCGTGGATGCGCGACAAAGGCGCCATCCCGTGCACGTACACCGGCGACCTCGGCCAGCCCGACGAGCCTGACGTCGAGGCCGTGCCCGGCCGCGCGAAGGAGTACGGCGCCGAGATCAGCCGTCTCGTCGACGCGAAGGCCGCCCTCGTCGAAGAGGGCTTCAGCGCTCTCGCCTGTGGCGCGTTCCACATCCGTTCCGGCG
>NZ_JAUSMI010000096.1 GCF_030645145.1 Microcella sp.
GTCGATGGCCGCGTCGAGGGCGGAGTGCTGGTCGGTGGAGGCTGCCTCGGCGCGGATCGCGGGACCGCGCGAGCGCAGCGTCACCACTCATCCCGGCGAGGACGCGCGGCTCGAGCTGCGCGACGTCCGCGACCACGAACATCCAGCCCTCGTCGGCCACGGCCGCCGGGCGCACCTGCACCGGGAACGACAGCGCGCCGCCCCCGTTGGAGGACCAGCGCCCGGTGACTGAGCCGGCGGGTTGGTAGGACGGCCGGAACCGGCCACCGCTGACCCACTGGTCGGCCCAGGCCCACCCGTTCGTCGAGAACAGGTGGGCGAGCTGCTTGTAGCGCAGCAGCGGGACGACGCCCGGGTGCTCGATGGCGCGCAGCGACGACGCGCGGGTGTCCGCGACCTCGACCCCGGCGCGGCGCAGCGCCGACAGCAGCTCGGGGCGAGAGTCGGGATTGAGTCCGGGCGCTCCGAGGGCGCTGCGGACCTCGTCGGCCAGGGCCTCCAGCAGCGACGGACGGGCACCGCGCGACGGTCGTGGGCCGAGCTGCTCGGTGAGCAGCCGCTGGTGGACGTCGACGCGCCACGGCACCCCCGCATGCGTCATCTCGGCGGCGACGAGAGCGCCCGCGGACTCCGCGGCGAGGAGCAGGCCGAGGCGTGCGGCGTCCGGCGACGCCGCGACTGCTGCCAGCTGCCGGTCGTCCTCGCGGTCGGCGCGCAGGTGCTCGGCCGTGTCGTCGACGGAGAAGAGTGCCGGCTCCGACGCGACGCTCGGCCCGAGCCGGTCCCAGGCCGCCGACTCGTCGCCCGCCAGCAGGTCGGTGTTCACTGCGGGTGCCCGTCGCAGGAGCTGACGCCCCAGGCGCAGGTCGTGGCAGCGCTCGACGCGCACGCCCGCGGCGAGCAGGTCGGGGTACTGGGCCGCGGTGTCGCTCCAGACCCAGCGGGGCGGCTCGCCGGGCTCGCGCTCGCGGGCGGCGATGGCCGCGGCGAGCTCGGCGGCGGGCACCTCGACCGTTCCGTCGTCGTCGGTGAGCAGCATCCCCCCTCGAGGGCTGCGGTCGACGACGATGAACACGCCCCCAGTCTGCCGCCCACCCCCGACGGTGCCCGCCTGAGGTCGTGAGCTCAGGCGAACGGGGCAGCCTCGTCCATGAGCCGCGAGCGGATGAGGAACCGCACCCCCTCCGGCGCCTCCACGCTGAAGCCGCTGCCGCGGCCGGGCACGACGTCAACCGTCAGGTGGGTGTGGCTCCAGTACGCGAACTGCTCGGAGCTCATCCAAAACTCGATCTCTTGCGGCTGCTCGCCCGAGGGTGCGATGTCGAAGCGACCGAGGAGCACGTCCTGAGCCGAGGTCAGGAAGTCGCCCGCAGGGAAGCACATGGGTGACGACCCGTCGCAGCACCCGCCCGACTGGTGGAACATCAGGGGGCCGTGCATCCCCCACAGACGTCGCAGGAGCGCGACGGCCTCGTCGCTCAACGCGACCCGGGAGAGCGATTCGTTCTCGAGCGTGACAGCGGAATCCAGCATTCTCGGCACCTCCTCGTGCGCGGTGCGGCGACGGCCGCGAAGTGGGGCGAGCATACGACGGCCGGCCGGGCCCAGGCGCCGCGGCCGACCGCCGATCGCGCGGGGCGGCGAGCTCGCCTGCCACCCCGCGCGGCTCCGTCTAGAAGAAGCCCAGCGGCTCCTCCGAGTACGACACGAGCAGGTTCTTCGTCTGCTGGTAGTGCGACAGGGCCAGCTTGTTGTTCTCACGACCGATGCCCGAGCTCTTGTAGCCGCCGAACGCCGCCCCCGCCGGGTATGCGTGATAGTTGTTCACCCAGACGCGGCCAGCTTGGATGTCGCGGCCCGCGCGGTAGGCGACGTTCCCGTTGCGCGACCAGACGCCGGCACCGAGGCCGTACAGCGTGTCGTTGGCGATCGAGATCGCGTCGTCGTAGCCGTCGAAGCTCGTGACGGCGACGACGGGGCCGAAGATCTCCTCCTGGAACAGCCGCATTCGATTGTGGCCCTCGAAGATGGTGGGCTGCACGTAGTAGCCCTCGGAGAGGTCGCCGCCGAGATCGGCGCGCTCGCCCCCGAGGAGGAGCCGCGCTCCTTCCTGCTTCCCGATGTCGATGTAGCTCATGATCTTCTCGAGCTGATCGTTGGACGCCTGTGCGCCGACCTGCGTGTCGGTGTCGAGCGGGTTGCCTTGCACCGCGGCGCGGGTGCGCTCGACCGCATCGCCGAGGAAGCTGTCGTAGATCGACTTCTCGATGAGCGCCCGGCTCGGGCACGTGCAGACTTCACCCTGGTTGAACGCGAAGAGCGCGAAGCCCTCGAGGGCCTTGTCGTAGAAGGAGTCCTGCCGGTCTGCGACATCGCTGAAGAATACGTTCGGGCTCTTGCCGCCGAGCTCGAGGGTCGCCGGAATGATGTTGGCGCTCGAGTACTGCAGGATGAGCCGACCCGTGGTCGTCTCGCCCGTGAATGCGATCTTGCGGATGCGATTGCTGCTCGCGAGCGGCTTGCCCGCCTCGACGCCGAATCCGTTGACAACGTTGACCACTCCGGGCGGGAGGATGTCGCCGATGAGCTCCATCAGCACGAGGATGGAGACCGGAGTCTGCTCGGCCGGCTTGAGCACGACGGCGTTGCCCGCTGCGAGGGCCGGCGCGAGCTTCCACACGGCCATGAGGATCGGGAAGTTCCACGGGATGATCTGCCCGACCACGCCGAGCGGCTCGTGGTACTGGTAGGCGGTCATCGTGCCGTCCATCTCCTGGAAGTCGCCGTCCTGCGCGCGGATCGCGGAGGCGAAGTACCGGAAGTGGTCGGCCGCGAGCGGCAGGTCGGCGTTGAGCGGCTCGCGGATCGCTTTGCCGTTGTCCCACGTCTCCGCCACGGCGAGCAGCTCGAGGTTCGCGTCGATGACGTCGGCGATGCGGTTCAGCACAGCGGCCCGCTCGGTGGTGCTCGTGCGGCCCCAGGCAGGAGCCGCCTTGTGGGCGGCGTCGAGCGCGGCCTCGATGTCCTCCGCGGTACCCCGGGCGACTTCGGCGAAGGGCTTGCCGTTCACCGGCGAGATGTCCTCGAAGTACTGGCCTTTCGCCGGCGCGACCCACTCACCCCCGATCCAGTGCTCGTAGCGGGGCTTGAAGACGACCTTGCAGTCGGGCGAACCCGGTGCGGCGTAGACGGTCATGACTCTCCTTCGACGTCATTGTCAGGATGCTCGCGCAGGAGGTGCGCGTTGCCGTCACGCTAGGCGCGCCAAGGTTGCGGCTCATTGCCGCCCGTTGCGCGGAGTTGCGAGCTGCGGGCTCAGTGCCCGAGCTCGCGCTCGATCGCCTCGATGCGGGTGACGACGGCCGTTCGGCGCGGGCTCGCGGCGGGCAGCAGCTTCAGCGCCGTCGTCCACACCTCGAGGTCGAGAGCGGCGACGTCGGTGCGGGCGTAGTCGAGCAGCGTGTCCGCGGTCGCATCGGCGAGCATGCTCTCGCGGAGGCGCGAGGCGACCTCCGCCCGCATCGACTCGATTCCCGGCGCCCGCGAGCCGGGCAGGACCTCGCCCGCGTAGTGCCCGAGGGCGACGCGATGGGCCCCGCGATCGAGGAAGGCGAGCACCCGGTGTGCGTCCAGGTCGAGGCGCACCGGCAACCGGTATGGCCGGCTGAGCGGCACGAGCCCGGCGAAGCCGGCCCGCTCGAGCGCCCGCCGCAAGCGGACCATCTCGGCCCGGAGCGTCATCACCGCGTCGTCGCGCCCGTAGACCGCGGCCGCGAGCGCCTCCGCCCGCACGCCGGCGGGATGCCACGCGATGAGCGCGAGCAGCTCAGCGTGGCGCGCACTGAGCTCGAGCTCGCGGCCGTCGACCTCGAGGAGTCCGGTCTCGCGCCCGAGGACGTGCAGCTGCGGATCACGGGCGACTGCGGAAGGAGGAGCGGAGCGTGCGCTGGACGACTCGGAGCGACGGGATGCGCCGGCGAGTGCATCCAGCCTCTGGACATGGAGTTCGGCCTCGACGGCCGCAACCGTCGCCTGCAGGAGCGGCAGGGTCGCCGGCTCGACCGCGGCGTCGCCGCCCGTGATGTCGATGACGCCGATGATGCGACCGCTCGCCGGGTCATGGACGGGGACGGCCGTGCAGCTCCACGGGTGCACGATGCGGTTGTAGTGCTCGGCGCCGCGGATCTGGATTCCGTGGTCGAGAGCGAGCGCTGTGCCGGGTGCGGAGGTGCCCGCGACGTCCTCCGACCAGTTGGCCCCTTCGATGAAGGCCATGCCTTCCGCCTGGCGGCGCAGCTCGCGATCGCCGTCGATCCAGAGAAGACGACCGAACTGGTCCCCCACTGCGATGATGAGCCGCGCGTCGAAGGTGTGGCGGATGAGCAGGCGGTGGATGACCGGGAGCGTGCTCGCCAGGGGGTGGGCGGCGCGGTAGTCGCGCAGCTCGGACTCTCCGAGGTCGATCGCGCCAGGGAGGGAGTCGGGGTCGACTGCGCGAGCGCGGGCACGACGCCAGGACTCCTCCACGAGAGAGCGGATCCCTGTGGGGCGATCCGGGTCGTCCGACCCGTCGTGCGCCGCGTCGAGTAGATCACGCCAGGCGGTGGGTCGATCGGGCACGGGTGCGGAGAGCCACGGGCTCGACATGCACCACCTCCGAAGGCGCAGCCAGCGTCGGGTGCGCGCCGTCAGGATAACCCGGCAATGCCGGGATTCCGCTGCCCTCTCTTCGGCGCGGTCGGCTCGTCGGCTTGCCGACGCGCTCGGACCGTCAGTGGAGGAGCGAGCCGTCCTTCGCGAGCACGTTCTTCTCGCCCGCCTCGATCGGGAAGGGGAAGCGGTTCTGCTTCGGCGGCAGCGGGCAGTTGAAGTTGTAGCTGAAGGCGCACGGCGGCAGGATCGCCGTATTGAAGTCGAGCGTGATCGACCCGTCGGGGTTCGGCGCGAGGAAGAGGAAGCGCCCGACCGAGTACGTGCTGTCGCCCGCGGTCGCGTCGCTGAAAACGAGCTGCAGGGCGCGCCCCGACTTGAAGGCCGCGATGTCGTACTCGACCCCGTCGTGCGTGAAGCGGATCTCGCCGGGGATGACCTCGTCGCGCGTCGCACCGTCGTCCTTGAGGTGCTCGAAGCCGACGGTCGTGCCGCCCTCGATCTCGCGGAAGGTACCCGTCACGACCCACGCGGGGTCGTACGGGAAGGCGTCGATGCGGCCGAAGGTCTCGATCGCCTCGCTGCGCGAATCCCACACGCGCAGCGCGTACGCGCCGTTCTCCCCGGCGATGACGAACCCCGTCGTGCGGTCGTCGAACACGATGCTCGACGGCTGCGGGTCGTCCTTGCCGCGCACCCGCACGGTGCCCTCGACCGGCTCGCCGTCGACGACGATGCCGTCCGAGGCCTCCGCGGTCACGAGCAGCCCGCCCTCGGGGGCCGGGGCCCAGCGGCCCGGCACGCCCCAGATCGTCTGCTCGGCGTCGACCCACTGCGTGTTGACGAGCGCGAGCGGGCCCTGCGGCTGCACGGCCGCGAGGTCGCGACGCTCGCGGAAGACGCGGTAGCGCTCCTCCGGCGTGGCGGGCGCGGCCGGGGCTGCGGAGGCGGCGTTCGGGGCGGGTGCGGTGTCGTGCGACATGGGCTCCATCCTGACGGGGATGCTCGGGCCAACGCCAATCGGCGCGCCGGTGTTCCCGGCGCGCCGATCGTCGACGACGTTCCAGCCCGGTCGGTCGTCGGGCCTGTGCGAGTGATCAGCCGGCGAGCTGCCAGATCACCACGGTGCTCGAGACCTCGTTCGCGGAGATCAGGAGCGGCTCCCCCGTCGGCGAGTCGGAGGCGGCGACGAACCGCAGCACCTCCACGCCCGAGTCGGTCTCCCCAGACTCCGGGTCGGCGGCGTAGTCCCGCGTCTGCAGATACGTCACCAGGACGGGCGCCGCGGGGACGCTGACATCGAGCACCATGACGCCCCCCTGCCGCTCGAGCCCGACGAACGCGAGAGTGCGGTCGCCGAGCGTGCCGACGGCGACGGCCTCCGGCTCGGGGCCCTTGTTGTCGCTGCGGCTGTCGAAGGCGTTCTCGTCGTTGTTCGTGTTGAAGTCGGCCGGGCTGAGCTCCGCGATCGTGCGCTCGAAGAGGTCGCCCGTGTCGGCGACGCGCTCGCTCGTCGACGCGTTCCAGATGCTCGCCGAGCGGGTGCCGAAGGCGACGATGCGGTCGTAGTCGCCGTCGCCGTCGTCGTCGCCGCTCGCGCGAGTGACGGTCAGACGACCCAGCTCGGCGTTCGTCTTGAGCGTCGCCGCATCGGGGAACGCGGTCGGGTCGAGCACGTAGCCGCCCGCGCCCACGCGGATCTCCTCCGCGTAGCCCGGCCAGTCCTCGCGCGAGTCGCCCTCGTTGGCCGAGACGAGGTACGTCTCGCCGCCGACGACGAACGAGGCGATCGCATCGGGCATCGGGAGCCCGAACACGGGACGCGGCCGAATGTCGATCGCACCGTCGCGGTCGCTCGCGTCGAAGCCCGCGTCGTCGGCGGAGTGATCGACGGGCGCGAGCGCGCGGATCGCGGCGACCTCGAGCGAGGCGAGGTCGAGCTCGGCGATCGCGTTGTTCTCCTGCAGGCTCACCCACGCGCGGTCGCCCTCGACGGTGATGTACTCGGGCTCGAGGTCCTCGCTCACGCTCGCACCGGGGCCGAACACGCGCACCTCGGCGGGGAGCTCGTCGTGCCGGGCGCCGCCCTCGTCGAACGCGCGGAAGTCGATCGTCGCCGCCGCGCCGGGGTCGCGGGCGAGCATCCGTCGCACGTCGACGACGCTCACTGAGCCCTCGGCGTCGTCCTGGGGAGCGTACGAGACGGGCTCGCCCTCGTTCGCGACGAGGATGCGGCGGCCGGCCTCGTCGAAGGTCACCATGTCGGGATTCGCCCCGACCTGCACCTCTCGGAGAACCTTGCCCGCGGGGTTCAGCAGCAGGAGCGTGCCGGGGTCTGTCTTGTGCGCAGCGGGCAGCACGACGGCGGCGCGGCCATCCGTCGCGGCGACCGAGTTGATGCTCGGCCCGAACGTCGAGAGGTCGACCGAACGCTCGCGCATCGGCTGGCTCGGGTCGCTGATGTCGACGATGTCGAGCCGGGCATCCGCGTCGATGACGTACATGCGGTCGCCCGCCACGGCGACGACCTCGGAACCGTCGTTGGCGTAGCGGCCGAGGACGGTTGCGGAGAAGCCGTCAGCGCTCGCGGCGGGGGCATCGGGGGTCGATGCGATGGCCGGGACGGCGACCGTCGCGGCGAAGGCGGGGGCGAGCACGAGGGCGGCGAGGAGGCAGGGTCGGGTCATGATCGAAGCGAAGCGAGCGCGCGTGAACGCACGGCGAACGCTGATCGTCCCGCCGATGAACGCTCAGCCGAGCAGGAGAACCACGGCGAGCAGCGCCGCCGTGTGCGCGAGCCCGATGAGCGTCGCGGCCCTCTCGGCGTCCGCCGTCGCGTGCGCTGACCGACGGCACTCGCGGTGCCACCACACCGAGAACCACGACGCCGCGGCGAGCACCAGAAGGGCCACCGTGCCCGCGCTCACGACATCGCTCACGGGCTCGCCGACGAGCAGTCGCGTCACCTGGTACAGCGCGACGACGCCCCACGGGACGATGCCGATCGCCGCTCCCGCGCTGAACGCCGCGAGGCCGCGCGGGCCCGGCTTCGTCTGCCGATCCTGGATCCACAGCAGCAGCACCGCCCCGGCCGCGAGGGCGTAGATCGCGACGAGCACGCCGGCCTCGCTCACCCCGTTGAGGAGCGCGACGAGGACGACCGTGATGCTCGCGGTCTGCGACAGCTCGAGCCAGCGCCAGCCGGCCCGACCGCGCGCGAGCTGCTCATCGACGCGATCGCGCAGGGGCGGGATGCTCGCCGTGAGCCGCGCGACGGCGCTCACGAGCACCACCACGGCGGCGGCCGCCGCGAGATCGACGGACGCGAAGGGCTCGGCCGGGACGCCGGGCGCCGAGAGTCGGACCGGCAGCTCGACGGTGAGCCGGCCGGCCCCGGCGAGCAGCACGAGCCCGGCGGCGAGGTGCAGCGCGGCGGCCACGGCGTCGAGGAGCGCGCGCCGCGGCATCCGCGCCCCATCGACCGTCATGAGATCGATGCTAGCGAGGGCGACGCCGGTCGACCGGGGCCCCGTTGCCCAGGTTGTGCACACCTCGGCCCGGCACAATCGGGGCGGGCGCGGCGATCGCGCTCCCGGACGACGGATCAGTACCCGGAACGCGACAAGACTGGCCAGGAGGACCGTCATGTCGTGGATCGTGCTCATCGTTTCCGGAGTGCTCGAAGCCGTCTGGGCGACCGCCCTCGGCGCGTCGAAGGGCTTCACGCGACTCGGGCCGTCGATCGTGTTCGTCGTGGCGCTCGCGGCGAGCATGGCGGGCCTCGCGTGGGCCATGCGCGACATCCCGACCGGCACCGCCTACGCCGTGTGGGTCGGCATCGGCGCGAGCCTGACCGTGCTGTGGGCGATGCTGACCGGGGCCGAAGCCCTCTCGGTCGTCAAGCTGCTCCTCGTGCTCGGCATAGTCGCGTGCGTCATCGGGCTCAAGCTCGTGAGCGACGCGCACTGACGAGCGCCGGGGTCTCCGGGTGGAGCCGGAGCCTGTACGCGGGCAAGGGTCGTGTGGCAGGCTGACGCCATGACGAGCGTCGTCACCTCCGAGACCCGGTTCGTCCGGTCGGGGGACGTCGACATCGCCTACCAGGTCGTCGGGCAGGGTGAGCGGGATATCGTCGTCGGCATCGGCTGGGTGTCGCACCTCGAGCTCCTGTGGGAGCTGCCGGAGACCGTGCATTTCCTGCGCCGCCTCCAGTCGTGCGGACGTCTGATCCTCCACGACGCCCGCGGCACCGGTCTCTCCGACCGCCCCGCCCGGCCTGCCACGATCGACGACCTCGCGGAAGACCTGGTCGCGGTGCTCGACGCCGTCGGCAGCGAGCGCGCCGTCATCCTCGGCTGGGTCGACAAGGCCGCGGGAGCGATCGCGCTGGCCGCTCGCCACCCCGAGCGCGTCGAGGCGCTCGTGCTCGGCGAAGCGCTGGCCACGACGGTCGCCCGCGACGACCACCCGGAGGGACTGGACCCCGCCGTCATCGAGAACCTCGCCGCTGCCGTGGAGCAGGGCTCCTGGGGCACCGGCGCGCTGCTGCCGGCCATCGCACCCAGCGTCGCCCATGACCCGCGCGTCGCCGCCTGGTGGCGACGCTGGGAGCGCATGTCGGCGACGCCGAACATGGCGGCGGGGATGCTCCGCACCCTGCTCGATCTCGACGTCCGCGCCCTCCTGCCCGCCGTGACGGCCCCGACGCTCGTGCTGCACCGGTCGGAGAACATGCTCGTGCCCTCGGCCGCCGTTCGGCGCCTCGCCCACGACCTTCCCGACGGTCGCCTCGTGGAGCTGCCCGGCGCGGATCTCGCCGCGTTCTTCGGCGACACCGACGCTCTCCTCGACGAGGTCGAGGAGTTCCTCACCGGCACCCGCACGGGTGCCGACGCCGGCCGGGCCGTGCTCACCATGCTCGTCACCGACGTCGTGGGCTCCACCGCGCTGGCGGCGGAGCTCGGGGACCATCGGTGGAACGAGCTGCTCGACTTCCATCACCGCGAGGTGCGAGCGGCCCTCGCGCGTCACGGCGGCAGCGAGATCGACACGGCCGGCGACGGGTTCCTCGCCGTCTTCGCGCTCCCGAGCCGCGCCCTCGCGTGCGCGCGCGAGGCGCGGGAGCGGCTCGCCGCAGGCGGCCTGACCATCCGTGCCGGTCTGCACAGCGCCGAGGTCGTCCACCTCGGAGCGGGAGTCCGCGGCCTCGGGGTGCACGTCGCCGCGCGCGTGGCCGCGAGCGCCGGACCGGGCGAGATCCGTGCGACGGGCACCGTCGCGGACCTGGTCGCCGGCGCGCGGGCGGAGTTCGAGGAGCTCGGAGAGGCGACGCTGTCCGGAGTCCCGGGGCTCTGTCGACTCACGCGACTCGTCGACGCGCGAGGTGACGCGTGAGGGTCGCGCACACCGCCACGACGCTGTCGTGGATCCCGTCCGAGTCCGCGCAGGGCCTCCTCGAGTCCGGGTTCCAGATGGGGCTCGCGCATTACGACCCGCCGCCGTCCGACGTTCTCTCCGGACCGGACGAAGTGAGGCGCCTCCGAGACGATGACCGGTTCCGGTTCGCCAACGTGCTGGCGGGATGGGCCGAGTTCTCCGACGACGGCGTTCCGACTGCGTGGGGGTACGACGACGAGTCGGGAGTCGTCATGGGCTCGACGACAGTCCGTATCGCCTCGGTCGGCGCGACCTTCGCCGGGGTCGCCCTGCCGACGCTGCGGCCGAGCCCGGACGTCGGCACCGACTCGGTCCGGCTGGTGCAGACGGTCGGGGGCCGCACCGGGGTGCCCTTGCCTCGAACCGTCCCGTACACGCCCCTGGTGCGCTGGCAGGCGCCCATCGTGTGGACGACCCTCGCTCTCACGCTCCACTCGGACGGGCGCGGCGAGGTCGAGCTCTCGGGAGCCAGTCCGTTCCCTCGGCACTGGCTCTTCGGGACCGACGGCCGGCTGCTCGGGAAGAGCGGACTGACCGACATGAAGCGCTGGCTGTCCGACTCGTTCGGCCCGCGATCCCCGTGGGGCGAGCAGGACTCCCCCGTGCTGGTCGCCGCCGTCGAGTCCGCCGCCGAGCGCGCGCTGTCCGCTCAGATCATGCAGGCGGGCCGACGCCCGAGGGTCGAGCGGCTCGCCGCCGGGTCCGAGATCGCCCGCCAGGGCAACGCGGGAGAGGATGTGTACCTCGTGCTGGACGGGGTCTGCGCCGTCGAGGTCGACGGTCGGGTCGTCGGGCAGGTCGGGCCCGGCGCGATCGTCGGCGAACGGGCCGTCCTCGAAGGGGGCCGTCGGACGGCGACCATGACCGCCCTCACCCCCGTGCGACTCGCCGTCGCGTCGGCCGCAGACCTCGACCGAGCGCGCTTGGCCGAGGTCGCGCGAGAGCACCGCCGCGAAGAGGACTGAGTCGGATCAGTAGGGCGGACGGGACTTGAACCCGTGACCGACGGATTATGAGTCCGCTGCTCTGACCAGCTGAGCTACCGCCCCGCGGGCCGATCACGGCCCGGTTCCATGCTAGCGATCGGTCTGCGGGGTCGTTGAGCCCACGCCGTCGACGATCGGGTCGTCGACCTCCTCGCCGCGGTACAGCGCCTCGAAGGTCTCGAGCGTGCGAGTGATGTCGTGGCCGGAGACGATGCGCAGGCTCTCGCGCTTGAGCTCGAGCAGCTCGTCGTGCGGCATCGTGAAAATGCGCTCGAGCCGGTCGGCGAAGCCCTGGATGTCGCCGGGCTCGAAGAGGTACCCGTTCTCGCCGTCGTGGATGAGGTGCGGCAGCGCCATCGCGTTCGCTCCGACGACGGGAAGCCCGGAGGCCATCGCCTCCATCGTCGCGATCGACTGCAGCTCGGCGCGGCTCGGCATCGCGAAGACGGATGCCCGGGTGAGCTGCTCCTTCAGGTACTCCTCGGGCGCATAGCCGGCGAAGTGCACGCGGTCGGCGAGGCCGAGCTCGACGGCGAGGCGCTCGAGCGCGGACTTCTGCTCGCCGTCCCCGATGATCTCGACCTTCACGTCGAGCGCCGGGTCGAGGAGCGCGACCGCGCGCAGGAGCTCGTCGATGTGCTTCTCGGCCTCGACGCGACCGAGGAAGAGCGCCACGTTCTCGGTGCGCGGGGCGAAGTTCGGCGTGTAGTGGTCGATGTGGAGACCGCACGAGATCGCGTGCACGCCCTCGAGGTCGGCGTACTTCTCGAGGTAGTCGGCGGCCTTGCGCGTCGGCGTCGTGACGGATTCGGCGAGGCCGAAGGTGCGACCGGCGGCTTTCCACATGCCGCGGATGGCCGAGTCCTTGAGCGAGCCGAAGAACGGCGTGAACTGCATCGCGTTGTCAGGCATGAAGTGATTGGTGCCGACGATGCGGATGCCGCGTGCGGCGGCCTGGCGGGCGAGACCGCGACCGACGACGATGTGCGACTGGAAGTGGACGACATCCGGCTTTACCTCGTCGAGGATCCGGGCGGCGTTCTGCTCGATGCGCCACGGGAGCGCGTAGCGCAGCCACGGGTGCGGGTTCCAGCGCCACGACCGGAGGCGGTGCACGGTCATCGACTGGCCCTCGTGCTGCTCGACGCGCGTGACGTTGGGGCCGTCCTCCGGTCGTGGGGCCACGACGTGGACCTCGTGCCCCCGCTCGACGAGACCGGCGGCGAGCCGCTCGGCGAACTTGGCGGCGCCGTTGACGTCGGGGGCGAAGGTGTCGGCGCCGATCAGGATGCGAAGGGGCGTCGAGCTCGCCTCGTGCGGATGCGGTGCGTCAGGCACGATCTGGATGATCCTTGCGTCTCGGGGGCAGGCGCGCTCAGCGCCGCGGTCGGGGGGAGGAAGACCAGCGGAGTCTACGGTACCTCAGCGATGGGTCTGGGGATGGTGCTTGGCGAGCCGGATGACGCCCACGATCGCGACCCCACCGGCGATGACCGACACGATCGCGGCGGGCAGCGGGATGAGCGTCGCCTCGCCCAGGACGATGACGCCGATCAGGACCGCGATGAGTGGGTCGACGACCGTGAGGCCGGCGATCACGAGGTCGGGCGAGCCGACCGAGTACGCCGTCTGGACGAAGTAGCCGCCGAGCGCGGCGCTCGCCAGGAGGGCGACGATCGCGAGCACCGTGAGCCACTCGAAGTTGCCGTTGACGATGCGGTTGATGACGACCTTCGCGAGCGTCGCGACGAAGCCGTAGAGCACACCGGCGCCGACGATGTAGAACATCGCCCCGGCGCTCTTCCGCCGCACGGCGAAGAGGACGCCGAACGCCGCGGTCACGACCCCCAGGATCCCGAGAACGGTGAGCAGCTGCTGCTCGTCGATGCGCTGCTCGACGGCGAAGGTCGCCGCGACCACGACGAAGACTCCGACGCCCCCGACGCTCATCGCGATCGCGCCGATCGCGTGGCGATCGAGGCGGATGCTCGACAGCCGCGCGTTGAGGATCGCCGTGATCACGAGGGCGACGACGCCGATGGGCTGCACGACGATGAGCGGCGCGAAGCCGAGGCTCGTGAGCTGGAACACGATCGCGAGGCCGAGCATGACGGTGCCGAGCAGCCAGGACGGGCGGCGCAGGAGGTGCACGAGCTGCCGCGGGCTCAGGCCCGCCTTCGACCCGTCGCCGTGGCTCGCCTCGACGGTCGAGACCCCCCGGTGCTGGAACTGCGCGCCGAGGGAGAGGAAGACGGCGCCCACGAGGGCGAGCGGGATCCCGATCGCGATGAACGGACTGCGGATGAGCTCGTCCGTCAACTCGCTCAGCTCGGGGGGTAGCACCCGGACACTGTACCGACGAGCGCGCCGATATCCTGGACGAATGGCCGTGCTCCCGATCCGCATCACCGGCGAGCCGGTGCTCCATCGTCGGGCGGTGCCCGTCGAGTCCGTCGACGAGGCCCTCCTCACCCTCGTGGCCGACATGTTCGACACGATGGAGGCCGCCCCGGGCGTCGGTCTCGCCGCGCCCCAGGTCGGCGTCGGCCTGAGGGTCTTCGTGTACGACTGGACGGACGAGCACGACGTGCACTGGCGCGGCGTCGCCGTGAATCCCGAGCTCCTCGTGAGCCCGCTCGAGCTCGACGAGCTCGACGAGGACGACGAGTCGGAGGGCTGCCTCTCCGTACCCGGCGAGCGGTTCCCGCTCCGTCGTGCCGAGCGAGCGCTGCTGCGCGCGACCGACCTCGATGGCGAGCCCTTCGAGATCGACGCGCGCGGCTGGCTCGCCCGCATCTTCCAGCACGAGTACGACCATCTCGACGGCGTGCTCTACGTCGACCGCCTCGCGCACCCGCACGGCAGGGCGGCTCAGAAGGCCGTCAAGCGGAACTCCTGGGGCTCCCCCGGCCAGTCGTGGCTGCCGGGCCGCGACCACCTCGAGGACTAGTCCCGTTCGAGAGGCGAGCTACGCCGCCCACCCGAGTGCGCGCAGCGCCGCGGCGACTCCCGCGGCCGCCACGATCACGAGGATGAACGGCACCCGCAGAGCGAAGAGCCCCGCCGCAGCGACGATCGCTGGCAGGCGGGCATCGATCAGGATGCCCTGCCCCGAGCCGATCGTCTGCACGACGATGAGCCCCGAGAGCAGCGCGACCGTCATGAGGTTCGCGGTGCGCGCCGCCGTCGGGGTCTGCAGGACCCGCTCGGGCACGAGGTAGCCGACGAGCTTGATCGCGAGGACGGCGATCGACGCGACGATGATGATCTGCCAGACGGTCATCGCTCCGACTCCCCCGAGTCGGGCGCGGGCGGCACATCGTCGTGGTGCACGAGCCGCGGCTCGGGGCCGCCGGGGCGTCCGAGGAGATCCGGGATCCCGACCACGAGCGCCACGAGAGCCGCGACGAGCACCGGCAGGCCGGGCGGCAGGACGGGGATGGTCAGGGTCGTGACGACGGCCGCTCCGACCGCGACGGCGACGGGCTGCAGGGCTCGCAGACGGGGCCACACGAGGCCGAGGAAGGCCGCCGCGGCGGCCGCATCCAGCCCGTAGGCGCTCACGTCGCCGAGGAGGTCGCCGAGGAGCGCGCCGGCGAGCGTCATGAGGTTCCAGCCGACCCAGATGATCGTGCCCGTCGCCCAGAACCCGATGCGCTGGCTCTCGAGCGTCGGCTGCGCGGTCGCGACGGCCGTCGACTCGTCGATCGTGAGGTGGCCGGCGAGCAGTCGCTTCGCCCAGCCGGGCCCGACGATGGGCGAGACGCGGACGGCGTAGAGCCCGTTGCGGAGGCCGAGCAGCGTCGCACCGGCGATCGCGGCGGGTCCCGACGCCGCCCCGCCCGCGGCGAGAACCCCGATGAGCGCGAACTGCGATCCACCCGAGAACATGACCGCGCTCAGGACGCAGGCCTGCCAGACGTCGAGGCCCGAGGCGACTGCGAGCGCACCGAACGAGATGCCGTACGCGGCGACCGCGAGTCCCACGGCCCACGAGGCCCGCCAGGCCTCCGCTCGCTCTGACACTGCGCGCTCCGACACCGTGCGCTCGGATGCCCCGCTCACGAGCGCCGCAGATCCACTCCGTGCACGCCGTTGTGGTGGCGCAGCGCGGGGAACACGACGGCGAGCGTGAAGCCCACCCCCGGCTGCGTCGTGGCGGTCAGGATGCCGCCGTAGAGCTCGGCCCGGGCGCGCATCTCCGCGATGCCGCGGCCGTCGACCGTGCGCGTGAGGGCGGCGAGATCGTCGTCGATCGAGGTCGCCGGGCCGCGGGCCTCGGCGTCCGAGCCCGCCGTCCCGGCGCTCTCCGCGGCGCGGCGGTGCTGAGCGCGGATCCCGTCGTCCTCGACGCGCAGCTGCAGGCCCTGGTCGGACCACGTGAGGGTCACGCGCGCCTCGGTGCCGGGGCCGCCGTAGGCGAGCGCGTTCGCGAGCGCCTCCTGCAGGATGCGGTAGATCGCGATCTCGGCGCCGGGCTTGAGGGGGAATGCCGCTCCGAACTCCTCGACGACGACGTCGAGGCCCTGCTCGCGCAGGACGTCGACGAGCTCGTGGGCGGCGTCGAGTCGAGCGCCCTGGGCTCCCGAGGACTCGCCCTCCCCCACAAGGCTCATGACGCGGCGCAGGTCGGCGAGCGTCGAGCGCGTCGTCTCGGCGATCACGGCGGCGCTGCGGCCCGCGGCCGAGGGATCGCGCTGGGCGGCGTAGCGCGCTCCGTCGGCCTGGCTGATGACGACCGAGAGCGAGTGGGCGGCGACCTCGTGGAGCTCGCGGATGATGCGGAGTCGGTTGGTCTGCTCGGCGAGAGCCATCTCGGCGTCGAGCCGTGCACGATCGGCGCCCGCCCGGTCGGCGCCGAGCCCGGAGACGCGCTGGCTGGCGCGGAGCCACGCGACGAGGAGGACGACCGCGACGACGAGGAGAGCGACGCCGATCGACACCGCGACGAGCACGATGTCGGCCGCGTTGGCCGTGAGCCAGGTGATCACGCCGTCATCCTCTCGTGCCGTTCCGCCGCCGTCCGCGGCGACGATCCCGCCGCCGCGGACGGTGCTGCGGACGACGATCCGTGCGCCCGTCGCGATCGCGACGGAGGAGGGAGGAGGTGGCTCCCCGACTTGGACTCGAACCAAGAACCTGCCGGTTAACAGCCGGCTGCTCTGCCAATTGAGCTATCGAGGATCGCTGCGAACAGCGAGGAACACGTTACCAGAACTCCGGAGGGCCGCTCGCACCCGACGGCCTTCGTGGAGGCCGGTCAGTACCCCGCGGCGGGGTCGACGATGCCGACGAAGCGGCCGTCGCCGAGGAACCCGCGGACGTTCTCGGTGATGCGGCCGGCGAGCAGCGGCGCGGTCATCTCGGGGGTATCGGCCGAGTGCGAGGTGATGATGCAGCGCGGCTCGCTCCACAGCGCGTGATCGTCACCGAGGGGCTCCGGCTCGGTCACGTCGAGCCCGGCGCCGAGGATCCGCTTCTCCCGCAGCGCCTCCACGAGCGCGTCGGTGTCGATGAGGGCGCCGCGCGCGATGTTGACGAGCGCGGCGTGGTCCGGCAGGAGGTCGAGCTCAGCGGCGCCGATGAGGTGGCGGGTGCGCTCCGTCGATGCGGCGGCGAGGATGAGCGCGTCGGCCTCCGGGAGGATCGCAGGGAGCTCGTCGACGAGCGCCGTGCGGTCAGCGCCCGCGACCTCGCCCGCCGAGCGACGCACGACCGTGATGCGCACGCGCCACGGGGCGAGCAGGCGTATGATCTCGGCCGCGATGCCGCCCGCGCCGACGATGACGACGTGCCGGCCGTAGAGGGAGAGCCCCGTGCGGACGGGCGCCCACCGCGCGGCGCGCGCCTTCGGCGCGAGCTCGCGGAGAACGGCGTGCAGGAGGGCGACGGCGTGCTCCGCGACCGGCTCCGAGTACGCGCCCTTCGCGCTCGTGAAGAGCGGACCGCTGCCGTCGGCGTAGCGCGGCAGGACGCTCGCGAATCCGTCGACCCCGGCCCACGGGAGCTGCACCCACTGGATGCCCGGGTGGGCGTCCAGGAGCTCCGCGAGCTCGTCGGCGCGCTGCTCGCTCAGCCAGATGAGGCCGCGCGTGGCGTCCGAGAGCTCGGCCACCTCCGCGCCTCCGGCGACCGCCGCGTCGACGAAGAGCGCCATGGGGCGCGGGAGCACCGCGATCGGACCCGGCTCGATGCGGCGACCGTCGGGCGGAGGCACGCTGCGGCCCGCGAGCGGATCCTCGTGCTGCCGCGAGCCGAGCACGGTGACCGAGGCGAGGGGGACGAGCGGTCGGGCGTCGGGCGCGGTCGGCTCGGTGCCGCTGCCGTCGCGGGAGTCGGGGTCGGGGCTCGACGGGGACGCAGTCATGGCGCGGGGCCTCCAGTGATGCTCGGCGCGCGCCGGGCGCGGAGGCTATCCGCGCGCGAGAGCCGCGAGCTGCTCGACGTAGGGGTGGGTCGGGTCGCCGAGCACGTCGTCGATGCGACCCATCCCCACGATGCTCCCACGGTGGAGGACGGCGAGTCGATCCGACAGGCGGCGGATCTCGCCGACCTCGCTCGAGACGATGAACGCGGCGAATCGACGGCGGCGCTGGACCTCGGCGAGGTGGTCGAGGATGCTCGCGCGGATCGTCGCATCCACGCCTGCCGTCGGCTCGTCGGCGATGAGCAGGTCGGGCTCGAGCACGAGCGCGCGCGCGAGCGCGAGGCGCTGCCGCTGGCCGCGGGACAGCTCGTGCGGGTAGAGCGGGATCGTCGCGAGCGTCAGGTGCATCGCATCGATCGCCTCGGCGACGATGCCGCCCGCGACCTTCTTGGCGAGCTTCGGGTTCCGCTGGAAGAGCGGCAGCGCGACGTTCTCGCCCGCCGTGAGGTGGGGGTCGAGGACGGTCGAGGCGTCCTGCGGGACGTAGCCGATGCGCAGCTCGAGCTCGTCGTCCTCCCGGCGGCGCACGCGGCGCACGTCGATGCCGAGGACGCTCAGTGACCCGCCGGTGATCTCGGGCCCGCGCGGAACGGTGCGCGACGTGAGCCCCGCCATGACCGTCGCGAGAGTGCTCTTGCCGCTTCCCGCCTCGCCGATGACGGCGAGGGTCTCCCCCGGCGCGATGTCGAGCGAGATGCCGGTGAGCGCCTGGACGGCGGCGTGCCCCTCGCCGCCGCGGTAGCGGACGGAGAGATCGCGCGCGCTCACGGTCGACTCGTCGAGCTCGATCGTGCTCCGCACGTGGTCGACTGCCGTCATGGGGCTCCCCTCCCGGCGGCCGGAGCCGCAGCGCCTCCGTCGGTCACCGGCGGAGCAGGTTCTCGACTCCGACGAACCTGACATCCACTCTAGACCGAGCGGGTCTCCTCGATAGGGGCTTGCGACGAGCGCGTCGATCCGTGCGGATGCGCGGCGATCAGTCGCCGCGGATCCTCCGCCGCTCGGCCTCGAGGTCGACGAGCTGGCGCTGGAGCGTGCGGTAGCGCTCCGGGTCGCCGCTCGCGTCGGTGCGCTGCAGCGCGCCGAGCAGCTCGGTCTTCCGCCGCAGAAGATCGCGCTCGATGAGCGAGGTCGTGACCCCCGTGCAGTACTCGCGCACGTGATCGCCGCGGATCGGGAGGGGCGCGATCGCGAGCTGCATGACGAGCGGGGCGAACGCGCTCGGCGCCTCCTCGGCGGCGCGCGCGACCCACTGCTCCGTGCCGTAGTGTTCGAAGGCCCCGACGAGAGCGTCGCGCACGGTACTCAGCGCGGGGACGGTGAAGACCGTGTGGAGGGCGCGCTGCGCGATCTCGCGATCGATCTCACCGGGGTACTGGAGCACGGCCATGAGCAACTCGCGCTCGAGGCGCGTGACCGGGTCGTTCGGCAGGTCGCTCATGCTGACGGTCGGGACGCTGTAGGCGCCCTCCTCGGGCGTCCGAGCGTCATCGGCGGGTCGCGAGTCGCGCCGCTCCCCCGCGGCTCCGCCCTCCGGCGCCGCCCCGCCCCCGGC
>NZ_JAUSMI010000100.1 GCF_030645145.1 Microcella sp.
CCACACCCTCGTCGGTGCGGGTGCCGCCGAGGGCGCGATCGATGCGGCGAGCATCCTCAAGCCGCTCCTGGCGCGCGGTGAGCTGCAGACGATCGGTGCGACCACGCTCGACGAGTACCGCAAGCACTTCGAGAAGGATGCCGCTCTCGAGCGTCGCTTCCAGCCCGTTCAGGTGCAGGAGCCGTCGCTGCCGCACGCGATCAACATCCTCAAGGGGCTTCGCGACAAGTACGAGGCGTTCCACAAGGTCTCGATCACCGACGGCGCGATCGTCTCGGCCGTCAACCTCGCCGACCGCTACGTCCAGGACCGCTTCCTGCCCGACAAGGCCATCGACCTGATCGACGAGGCCGGCGCCCGCCTGCGCCTGTCGATCCTGTCGGCCCCGCCGGAGCTGCGCGAGTTCGACGAGCGCATCGCCGGAGTCCGCGCCCAGAAGGAAGCCGCGATCGAGGACCAGGACTTCGAGAAGGCCGCGAGCCTCCGCGACGAGGAGAAGAAGCTCCTCGGCGAGCGTCTCCGCCTCGAGAAGCAGTGGCGCTCGGGTGAGGCCGGCGTCGGCGGAACCGTCGACGAGGGCGTCATCGCCGAGGTGCTCGCGCAGGCCACGGGCATCCCCGTCTTCAAGCTCACGGAGGAGGAGTCGAGCCGCCTCATCTTCATGGAGAAGGCCCTGCACCAGCGGGTCATCGGCCAGGAGGAGGCCATCTCGGTCCTCGCCAAGACGATCCGCCGCACGCGCGCGGGCCTGAAGGACCCGAAGCGTCCCTCGGGCTCGTTCATCTTCGCCGGCCCCACGGGCGTCGGGAAGACAGAGCTCGCGAAGGCGCTCGCGGAGTTCCTCTTCGACGACGAGGGTGCGCTCATCGCGCTCGACATGTCGGAGTACGGCGAGAAGCACACCGTCTCGCGCCTGTTCGGCGCCCCTCCCGGATTCGTCGGATTCGAGGAGGGCGGCCAGCTCACCGAGAAGGTGCGCCGCAAGCCGTTCAGCGTCGTGCTCTTCGATGAGATCGAGAAGGCGCACCCGGACATCTTCAACTCGCTGCTGCAGGTGCTCGAGGAGGGTCGTCTGACCGACGGTCAGGGCCGCGTCGTCGACTTCAAGAACACGGTCATCATCATGACGACCAACCTCGGCACGAAGGACATCACGGGAGGCCCCGTCGGCTTCACGCTCGAGGGCAACACCGCCGCCGACTACAGCGCCATGCGCGGCAAGGTCGTCGAGGAGCTCAAGAAGCACTTCAAGCCCGAGTTCCTGAACCGCGTCGACGAGACCATCGTGTTCCCGCAGCTCAGCCAGGAGGAGCTCCTGCAGATCGTCGACC
This sequence comes from Microcella sp., assembly GCF_030645145.1. GTDB lineage: Bacteria > Actinomycetota > Actinomycetes > Actinomycetales > Microbacteriaceae > Microcella. Next base: position 1,332 of record NZ_JAUSMI010000100.1, read on the forward strand.
TGTTCATCAAGCGTCTCCGCGACCGCATGATGGACCGCGATCTGACGATCAACGTCAGCGAGTCGGCAAAGGCCCAGCTCATCAAGCTCGGCTGGGATCCGTCGCTCGGCGCTCGCCCGCTGCGCCGCGCGGTGCAGCACGAGATCGAGGACCGCCTGTCGGAGGAGATCCTGCACGGTCGCCTCAACGGCGGCGACCACGTCGAGGTCGACTTCGTCGACGGCGCGTTCACCTTCGTCACCACGCAGAAGGAGCTCGCGGCGGTCGAGGCCGGCCCGTCCGTCGCCGGCGAGCTGCCGCCCGTCGAGTAGCCGCGCACCGAGTAGCCGCGCACCGCACGACCGACGCCCCGCCCCGGAGATCCGGGAGCGGGGCGTCGTCGTGTGCGCGCCGAGGGCGGGGGTGCGGATGCTCGCCCGCGCGTACCGCCGAGAGGTCGCCTTCGGATGCACCCTGCGCCGCGAACTCGCTGACGAGTCGCCCCGTGCGGACTGCGCGCCAGCCGCGAGCCGGCCGCGGGCTCGCCGCGGGAAGCCTGGGGCGTCTTGCCCCGCCAGCACGCTCCGGACGACCCTCATTCGGGGGGCATCTCCGCCTTCTGCACACCGATCCCCGCCGCGCCCCCGCGGCTCACGAACTGGAGAACCTCGATGAAGAAGCGTCTCGCCCTCGCCGGTCTCGCCTCGCTCGCGCTCGCCGCGAGCACCGCCGTCCCTGCGGCCGCCGCCGGCCACGAAGGCCCCACGATCACCGACATCGCCGTCGCGGCGTCGGGCACCCCCAACGAGTTCGACATGAACGGCGGCGACTACGACATCCTCGTCGCGGCGCTCGTCGCGACCGACCTCGCCGGAGCCACTGCCAACCCCGACGCCGACCTCACGGTCTTCGCCCCGAACGATGAGGCCTTCATGCGCCTCGTCGCCGACCTGAGCGACGGCGTGCGCCCCGCGACCGAGCAGGACGCCTTCATGGCTGCGGCTGGTCTCCCGAACCTCGTCGACGTGCTGCTGTACCACGTGTCCGCCGGCGAGAAGTCGCGCACTCAGGTCGTGAAGGCCGGCAGCGTGATGACGCTGAACGGCGCGAGCTTCGGCGTCCAGGGCGTCAACCTCCGCGACGGCGCCCCCCTCGCCGACCCGAAGATCCTTCCCGAGTTCTCGAACATCCACGCCTCCAACGGTGTGATCCACACGATCGACCGGGTTCTCGTCCCCGGGTCCTGATCACCTCTCCGCGCCCCGTCACGTCTGCGCGAGCAGGAGCCCCGGCCGTTCGGGTGGCCGGGGCTTCGTGCTGTCCGGGATCGGTGAGCCGAGCATCCGCCGCCGCCTCTAGGCTGATCGCGTGACCACTCCCGCGTTCCGCGTGCGCCCCGCCCGCACCTCCGACGTGCGCGCCATCACGCAGCTCGTCGAGCCGCTCGTGCAGAAGCGCATCCTGCTCGGCAAGGAGCTCGTGGTGCTCTTCGAGTCGGTGCAGGAGTTCGTGGTCGCCGTCGACGACGGCGGCGAGGTCATCGGCTGCGGCGCGCTGCACGTCATCTGGGAGGACCTCGGCGAGGTGCGCACCCTCGCCGTCGCCGAGTCGTGGCTGGGCAGGGGGGTCGGCCACGCGATCCTGACCGCTCTCGAGGATGCCGCTCTCGCGCTCGGGGTCGCGCGACTGTTCTGCCTGACCTTCGAGGTCGACTTCTTCGCGAAGCACGGCTTCGTGCCGATGGGCGAGCAGCTGCTCGTCGACCCTGAGGTGTACAGCGAGCTGCTGCGCTCGCCGGATGAGGGCGTGGCCGAGTTCCTCGACCTCTCGCGCGTCAAGCCGAACACGCTCGGCAACACGCGCATGCTCAAGCAGCTGCACTAGGACCGTCGGCGCTGGCCGACGGCATCCGCCCCTTCGTCGCCGGGCGATCTGCGCACACGCCGCCCGCCCGTCCCGGAATCCCGCCCGCCGCGACGTACCCTGACCCCATGCAGAGCCTGCGTCAACCCGTGGGGCCGCTGCCGCCCCAGGTCTACTGGCGCCGCCGCCTGGTCGTCGGCATCGGCCTGCTCGCCGTGATCCTCATCGTCGTGCTGATCCTCGTGCGCCCGGGAGCCGAGCAGGCGGGCGCGAGCAACCCCGACGCGAACCCCGCCGCGAGCGACGCCCCGGCCGACGAGCCGAGCGCGGAGGAGCCCGCCGAGCCCGTCGACCCGGCGAACCCGAACGCGTGCACCCCCGACCAGGTGCAGGTCGCAGCGGTCACCGACGCCGACTCGTACCCCGCCGAGGTGCAGCCGCTGCTGTCGCTCACCCTGACCAACACGGGCTCGAGCCCGTGCATCGCGACCGTGGGCACCGACGTGCAGGAGTACGTCATCACCTCCGGCTCCGACCGCATCTGGTCGTCGAAGGACTGCCAGCAGAACCCCGCGCCCGCCGAGGTCACCCTCGAGCCGGGCACGCCGCTGTCGACGACACCATTCTCGTGGCAGCGCGTGCGCTCCGAGCCGGGTGGCGCGTGCGAGGGCGAGCGCACGGCCGCGATCGGCGGCGGCGCGACCTACCGGCTGACGGTCACGATCGGTGCGTTCACCTCCGAGGCGAAGCCCTTCATCCTCCAGTAGCGCCGCGTAGGCTGGTTCGGATGCCGAAGAAGAAGCGCCCCACCCGCCCCGGCGGCACCCCGCGCCGCATGCCCGGAGCCGCGAGCCCCCTGCCCGAGTCGGCCCTCCCGGTCGAGCAGCGCCTCGCCGCCGCCCTCGAGAGGCAGGATGCCGCGGCCGTCGCCTTCGCGCTGCGCAACGACCACGTGATCGTGCCCCTCCTGCCCGTCGACGGTCCGTCGCAGGTGCGAGTGTTCCGCCGCGGCGAGGCGGACAAGTACATGCTGCTGCTGTTCTCGAGCCCGGAGACGTACGTCGCGATGCTGCCGAACGAGACCGACCTGCGCGTGCTCGCGTACGACGGGGCGACCCTCGCCGACTTCCTCGAGCAGAACATGGGCGTGCTGGAGGCGGTGTGGTTCGACGTCGCCGGCCCGCACGCGATGCAGGCCGAGCCCCAGACGGTGCTCGACGCGCTTCGGCTCGAGGCCCCGGCCGAGTAGTCCCGCCCGCCGCGGGCGGCTGCCCGCCCGGCGCGCGCCGCAGCGGTTGAGCCCGAAAGTCACGAGTGGGGCTGAATGTTCGGGCTCAGATGCGACTTTCGGGCCCGACGGCAAGAGCCCTCCAGCGAGAGCACGCGATTCTGGCGAGAGCACGCGAAGTTTCGACGGATCTCGCCAGGGATGCGTGATCTCGCGAAGGGCCAGCCCTAGAACTCGGGGATGTCGATCTTCTCGTCGCTCGCGCTCGCGAATGCGAGCCGCACGGC
>NZ_JAUSMI010000051.1 GCF_030645145.1 Microcella sp.
GGCGCCAGCTACCGACTCCGCGACCGCGGCATCGACACACTCCCGAGCATCAGAGCGCAGAACCAGGCACACTAGAACGACGAAGCGGTGGCCTCACTTTCGCCCGTCGCATCGGCCTCAAATTCGGGCGTCGTCGACACGATTCGAGCCGCCAGGTGCGGTACGCAACGATCGACCCCCAGTACCTCAAGAACGCCTTCGAAGTCGACGTCATCAGCGGGGCCGTGGAATGAGAGCAGAGCATCGGCCCGGCGCGTCCAGCTATCGAGCGCTCCATCCGCGTTCATTGATGATCCAGCTGGCGCTTCTGCTAGTCGTTGAGGTCCTGCTGTTCCTGAGCTACAGCGTCCACGACGCCCGATTCCACTGGGCGACCCACTTCCTCGTCGCCGTGATCGTGGCGATCATCGTCATGGCGATCTACCTCCGCGTGCGGAAGGCACCGGGTCCGCGTTTCCTCCTCATGCTCGTCCTCGGGCTTCACGTCTTCGCTATGGCGCCGGACCTGCTGTTCCGGGCAGGAGCTCCTCACGCTGCATGGATGGACATCTTCCTCGGGCACGTATCTGCGCACTACATGCCGGGAGGTGACACGACATGGCTCGTCATCGCCGTGACCGCGATCACCGGCTACGTCGTCGCGCTAACGCGATGGCTTCGATCACAAGCTCCCGAAGCTGGCACCATCGACCGTGGCGGCGTGGACAGATGAGCCGAGATCGGGCCTCTGCTGCCCCGCGACCCGCTCACACACAGTCATTCCGCACCACCTCGTGGCACTATTGCCGCGTGAGAATCGGCCTGAGCACGACGAGCGCGCGCGCGATGAGTCTGCTCATCGCGCTGGCACTTGCCCTGTTCGGAGCGCTGATGGCAGGGCACGGCGCGGGATCGGCGAGCCACGACGAGCACACGCTCTCCGCCGCTCTCACCATCGACACTCACTCGAGCATTCAGGCGCCGCCTGCATCCAGCCACCACGCCGGATCTTCGGCGCTCACTGCCAACCCGGGCGAAGTCCCTCCCACAGACACGTGTTCGACCTGCCTCACTGAGGGGCAGATGCACGTGCTGACGGTTTGCGGCCTTCTCATCATGTCCGCGGTGACGCTGCTGCTCATGCCCCGGTGGCGCGAATCGATCCACCGAGCTGCGGAAGCGATCGGCCTCCTGGTCGCGCAGACGGCTGTTGCTGCCGTCGGCGCAGCGACCCCGAACCTTCTCTCGCTCGGCATCAGTCGCAGGTGATGCGCGGAGCTCGGTTTCCCGCCGACTCCACTGCTCACCAGACAACACCGACAGATGAAGGACCAATGATGACCACCAATGCAATGCGGCGCGCCCTCGCGGGCGCCCTGACCCTCGCCGTGGCGGCGACCCTCACGGCCTGCGCGATGCCCTCCGACATGGACATGAGCGCCGGAAACTCCGACCGGACAGCATCCTCCGCCCCCGACGCCTCGGTCGAGCCGAACAACGCCGACGTCATGTTCGTCGGCATGATGATCCCGCACCATGAAGAAGCCGTCGAGATGGCCGACATGCTCCTCGAGAAGGACGGCGTCGAGTCGGAGGTGATCGAGCTTGCCGAGGCGATCAAGGCAGCGCAGGAGCCTGAGATCGAGTTGATGGAGTCCTGGCTCAAGGAGTGGGACTCGATGCCCGCCGAGGGCATGGGCGGCATGGATCACGGAGATTCTGGCATGGGCTCGATGAGGGGCATGTCCGAGGAGGACATGCAGGCTCTGGAGGAAGCGCCGGGCCCCGAGGCGGGTGACCTGTTCCTGGAGCTGATGATCGTGCACCATGAAGGGGCGATCGTCATGGCGCAGGACGTGTTGGATGACGGCCGCCACCCGGACGTCCTCGACCTGGCGACCCAGATCATTTCCGATCAGGCAGCCGAGATCGAGCTGATGCGCTCGATGCTCGACTCATGATCGCGCCGAAGGCGGCACTCGCAGCGGTCGTGACCGCCCTCACATTGTTCATCGCTGGGTGTACAGCGCCGGACGCTGAGGGCAACCGGGAGGAGGTGCCCGCGCCGGAGTTCCAAGCTGGCGTATCGCATGTCCACGCGATCGACCTCGACGAGATGACCGGATTCGTCCACATCGCCACCCACGAGGGCATCCTTCTTGCGGGCATGCCGCACGATGGCGAGACCGTCTCAGAGGCGAATCCCCTCGGAGACTGGCGAGGCGATGCGATGGGGCTGGTTCGAGTGGGCGATCGTCTGCTCGTCTCGGGGCACCCTGGACCGACTGAGGAGGGGCCGGGCGCTATCGGGCTCCGCGAGTCCGACCTCTCCGGCGATGAGTGGACAGCGATCAGCCTGGAAGGCGAGGCCGATTTTCACTCGCTCGCAGCGGGAGGCACCAGTCCGGGGATGTCCATGCTCGCCGGTGTGGACTCCATCTCCGGGCGCGTGATGGTCAGCCCGGACGGCGGAGCTGGCTGGCAGCAGGGCGCCGCCATCGCAGCGGCGTCAGTGGCGTGGAATGCCGATGCTTCGGCGCTGCTCGCCACGACATCTAACGGCCTGGTCGTGAGTCGGGATCGAGGGCAGAGCTTCGAGGCGGTTCCGGATGCTCCTTACCTCGTGCTTCTCGCGTCGAGCCCGACGGAGTCCGACACCTTCACCATGGTCGGCATCGACGTTCAGGGTGTCCTGCACCGCTCGACCGACGGCCTGACGTGGGAGGCGGTCGGGGCTGTCCCCCTCGAGCCGGCCGCCATCTCGGTAGGCATGACCGGTGCGATCATCGTGGCGGACACCACACAGGTCATGCATTCAGTGGACGGCGGAACCACCTGGAATCTGATCGTCGCTCTCTGATCCGCAGTGCCGGCGGGGTGGGACCAGTCGTGCTGGACCCACTCCGCTGGCGGGCGGCAGACCGAACCAGAAATGCCAGCCCCGGTGCGAACAGTACATCGTCCGATGTACAGTTTTGCCATGACCTCTATGTCCTTGTCCCGCCTCGACGCCATTCGCCGCATCGGGAAGGCCCTCGCCGACCCGACGCGCGCGGCGATTCTCTTGGCACTGCTCGACGAACCCCGCTATCCGGCTGATCTGGTCGATGAGCTTGGGATCACCAAACAGAACGCGTCGAACCACCTCGCCTGCCTTCGCGACTGCGGCATCGTCGTTGCCGAGCCGGCAGGCCGACGGGTTCTATACGACATCTCCGACGCTCGTCTCCGTCACGCGCTGCAGGATCTCGTCGGCGTCGTGCTCGCCGTCGACCCCGAGGACGCTTGTGATGTCCACGCCGGATCGGTGCCCGCATGACCTTCCCAACCACCGTCGCGCCGGACGTCGCGCGGAGATCGGCGCTGCGTCGAAGGGTCAAGATTATTGTTGCCATCACCATCGTCTACAACGTCGTGGAGGGCGTCATCGCTCTCATCGCCGGGGCCGCCGCCGACTCGGCAGCGCTCATCGGGTTTGGGCTGGACTCCGGCGTCGAGGTCCTTTCCGCGACCGCGGTGGCCTGGCAGTTCACCAGACGAGACCCTGAACGGTATGAGAAGCCGGTGCTTCGGGTGATCGCGTTCGCCTTCTTCGCTCTGGCCGCGTATACCATCGTCGGCTCGACCCTGTCGTTGACTGGGTTGAGCACGCCCGAGTCCAGCGGCGTGGGGATCGCGCTCGCCGCCATCAGTGTCGTCGTGATGCCCGTCCTCTCTCTGATCGAGCGACGCACCGGACGAGAGCTTGGATCAGCGACTGTCGTGGCCGACTCCAAGCAGACCCTCATCTGCTCCCTGTTGTCGGCGGCGGTCCTGTTGGGTCTTGTCGCTAACGCGACGCTCGGATGGGCATGGGCGGATGCCGTCGCCGCTCTCGTGATCGGCGCCTTCGCTATCCGCGAGGGTATTGAAGCGTGGAACGGCGACACGTGCTCGACCGCGATCGGCGAGCTGATGGAGCACAAGGATCCAGATGCCGATGGCGGCGACGCGATCTCCAGCCGCGGAGCCGGCGTATGACCGAAGAGCCGCACAGTCATGGGACCGCGAGTAGCTCTCCTCGGCGCCTAGCGATTGCGTTCGGGCTGACGCTCAGCGTTTTCATCGCCGAGGTGATCGGCGCAATCGTCACCGGTTCGCTCGCTCTGTTGGTTGACGCAGCCCACATGCTCACCGACGCTGGCGGCCTTCTTGTTGCTCTCCTGGCGGCTCGACTCATGGTGCGCCCGGCGACCTCGCGCCGTACGTGGGGGTTTCGTCGCGCTGAGGTCCTCGCAGCGACGGCGCAGTCCGCGGTGCTTCTTGGGGTAGGGCTCTTCGTGGCCATCGAGGCGATCCAGCGTCTCAGCGACCCGGCAGAGGTCGGGGGGCCCGAGCTGCTCGTCTTCGGCGTCATCGGGCTCGCGGCCAACCTCACCGCGGTCGTCGTGCTGGCCGGGGGACGGCGCGAGAATCTCAATATGCGGGCGGCGTTCCTCGAGGTTCTCAACGACACGCTCGGATCGGTGGCCGTCATCGTTGCGGCTGTCGTGATCACCACCACCGGTTTCCAGCAGGCCGATTCGATCGCCGCGCTTCTCGTCGGTGTTCTCATCATCCCGCGCACGGTGCGACTGCTCCGTGATGCCGTGGACGTGCTGCTGGAGTCTGTGCCACGAGGGGTCGACCTCGAAGCCATTCGGCAGCACCTCCTCGACGAGGAACACGTGGTCGACGTCCACGATCTGCACATCACGCAGATCGCGACAGGCCTGCCGGTTCTCACTGCACACGTGATCGTTGAGGACGGGTGCTTCCACGATGGCCACGCTCCCGAAATCACCGAGGCGCTCGAAACCTGCGTCGCAGAACACTTCTCTGTCGCCATCGGCCACTCGACCTTCCAGCTGGAGCCTGCAGAAGCGGGCCGATCGCACGACCTCCACTGACCGTCGAACCATCGTGGAGCCGCGGCTCGTCAGCTCCTGATCATCGGGGGTGCCGGTGATTCACCTTGTTGTCGCGGTGTCGCCCCGCTACGGTCAGCGATGGGATTTTTGTAGCCACAGCGTGGGATCGTCATCGATCTCGTTTGCGGATATGTGCCCGAAGTTCGCCTGTGGTTCGCCTGAAGCGCGGAGGGCGGGCTCATTCCGCAAACCCCCCACCGACCGGAATAGCGACCGGTATAGACTAGGTTCAACCGGTCGTTGCAACACCGGGTTGTTGGAGTGAGCGTATCTGCTCCTCGAACACCTCGGCTGGCGTCTTCCAGTCGAGACTCTTGCGGGGCCTGTTGTTGAGCGCGAGAGCGACGGCCTCGAGGTCCTCAGCGGACCACCGTGAGAGATCGGTGCCCTTCGGGAAGTACTGTCGTAGCAGCCCGTTCGTGTTCTCGTTCGTCGGCCGTTGCCAGGGCGAGTGCGGGTCGGCGAAGAACACCTTCGTGCCCGTCTCGAGAGTGAATTGAGCATGCGCGGAGAGTTCTTTGCCACGATCCCAGGTGAGCGTCTTGCGGAGTTGCTCGGGAAGCTTGGTCATCGACTTAGTCAGCGCGGCGTTCATCGCGACGGCGCCATAGCCACCCAACGCCGGGCCGTTCTTCACGGGCGGTATCTCGCCATAACCCTCCATGCGAGGCAAGTGCACTAGCAAAGTGGAGCGGCTCTTGCGTTCGACGATCGTGCCGATCGCGGAGCGGCCAGCTCCGATGATCAGATCTCCCTCCCAGTGCCCGGGAACAGCGCGGTCTGCAGCCTCCGCAGGACGCTCGGAGAACACGACATCCGCGGTGACATGCCCCTGCGATCGGTTCTGCGCTCGAGCCCGAGGTTGTCGAAGGGCGCGACCGGTTCGCAGGCAGGCGACGAGCTCACGCTTGAGCGCACCACGGCCCTGGATAAACAGCGACTGATAGATCGCCTCGTGGCTGATACGCATGGACTCATCATCCGGGAAGTCGATCTTCAGCCGGTGCGAGATCTGCTCCGGGCTCCACGCGATCGCCCACCGCCGGTCCTGCCGATGCGGTTTGTTCAGCCCCTTCCACGGCGGCGGCTCAGGCCCCATGACGGTGCTGCCGTCTGGCCGTCGAACGTTCCCGGCGAGCCGCTCCTGGACGTACTCGCGCAGCCTGCCGTTGGTCGCGAGCCTCGCCGTCTTTGGCCGCTTCGCCGCCTGCTGAGCTTTCCACTGCGCCACCAATGGTCGATACTCATGACTTCCGCTGCGAGTGGCCGCGTTGCGGCGCACCTCGCGGGAGATCGTGCCCGGGTCACGTCCGATCCTCCGCGCGATCTCGCGAACCCCGACCTGCTGGGCACGCAAGAGCGCGATCTCTTCCCGCTCCTCAAAGGACAGATAGCGCCCGGTCGGCTCGGCCAGTGAGATCGGCGGCATACCGCCAGCGTGACGAAACCAGCGAGTCCCGACCGGCACCGACACGCCGACCAACAACGAGGCTTCCGCAGTCGTGACGCCCGTCGCGATCAGCCTCCAGAACTGCCGGTGCACCGCCCGCGAGGGCTCCGGCCTCCCGGGCGAACGCATCGGTGGCCGCAACGCCCGATCCGCACGCCACTGCCGACGCACACCCTCCGGCATGTCGCTGGTCTTCTTGCTCCAGTCCGCCGTCGCCATCGCTGAACACCTCCCTGCTCGAGGTGTTGCGACGACCGATTGAATCCGCCTAGCGATCGGGAGTCGGAAACCGACCAGCGCGTCTTCACGATCGTGCTTGCAGCGCGACCGGGCTTTGATTCGACCTGCGGCACGCTTACATGTTCAGCTACGGATAGACGATTTGCGACCGCAAGCGCTGCTTGGCTTGCGCCAGCCCCAGAGATGTTATCGTGCCTCTATCCACACGGGTGCCCATGCATGGGCTGAGATCAGGCTGACGCGGCCTGCGACCGTTGAACCTGTCCGGGTAATGCCGGCGAAGGAAGTAGGACTCCACGCATGGAACCTGTCAGCCCATCTCACACGCTCGGGTATCTACACGATGACGAGCACGGCATACGTGTCGCGGTGACGCAGATCGCGCTTGAACCGTCACCGAACGGTCAGGTGAACGAGCCGTTCACGGTGTATCGCACCGAGGGGCCGGGGAGTGATCCGGTGCGCGGCTTGCCCCCCTTCCGCGCGAAGTGGATTGAGGCACGTGGTGACACGGAGGCTTACTCCGGGCGGGAGCGGAATCTGCATGACGACGGGCGTGCGGCGCTCCGCAGGGGTGCTGCATCCGCCGAGTGGGAGGGCGACAAGCCCGTAACTCGCCGGTCGCTGCCGGGCAAGACGGTCACTCAGATGTTTTACGCAAGGAAGGGCGTGATCACTCCGGAGATGCGTTTCGTCGCTCTTCGCGAGAACTGTGACGTGGAGCTGGTGCGCTCTGAGGTCGCTGCCGGGCGGGCGATCATTCCCAACAGCATCAACCATCCGGAGTCCGAGCCGATGATCATCGGCAAAGCGTTCCTGGTGAAGATCAACGCAAATATCGGCAATTCAGCGGTGACCAGCTCGATTGCCGAAGAGGTAGACAAACTGCAGTGGGCGGCCCAGTGGGGTGCAGACACGGTCATGGATCTATCGACCGGTGATGACATTCACACGACCCGGGAGTGGATCATCCGCAACTCCCCGGTGCCCATCGGCACCGTACCGATCTACCAGGCCCTCGAAAAGGTCAATGGTGAAGCAAACGCGCTCACCTGGGAGATCTACCGGGACACGGTGATCGAGCAGTGCGAGCAGGGTGTGGACTACATGACCGTCCATGCCGGAGTCTTGCTCCGGTACGTGCCATTGACCGCGGAGCGGGTGACGGGAATTGTCTCTCGTGGTGGGTCGATCATGGCTGGGTGGTGTCTGGCGCACCATCAGGAAAACTTCCTCTACACCCACTTTGACGAGCTCTGCGAGATCTTCGCTCGCTACGACGTCGCGTTTTCCCTCGGTGACGGGCTGCGCCCTGGATCAACTGCCGATGCGAACGACGCCGCCCAGTTCGCGGAACTCGACACCCTCGCGGAACTCACGAAACGGGCATGGAAATACGACGTCCAGGTGATGGTGGAAGGCCCAGGCCATATTCCGTTCCATCTGGTTCGGGAGAACGTCGAACGTCAGCAGGAGTTGTGCGATGGCGCCCCGTTCTACACGCTCGGCCCCCTCGTCACGGACGTTGCCCCCGGATATGACCACATCACCTCCGCGATCGGAGCAACCGAGATCGCACGGTACGGGACCGCGATGCTCTGCTATGTAACCCCGAAAGAACATCTGGGACTACCGAACAAGGACGACGTCAAAACGGGTGTGATCACGTACAAGATCGCCGCTCATGCCGCCGACCTAGCGAAAGGTCACCCCGGCGCACACGAACGCGACGACGCGCTGTCTAAAGCACGCTTCGAGTTCCGGTGGCGGGACCAGTTCGCACTGTCCCTTGACCCGGTCACGGCCGAGGCATTCCACGACGAGACGCTCCCGGCGGAGCCGGCGAAGACGGCCCACTTCTGTTCGATGTGTGGACCGAAGTTCTGCTCGATGCGGATCTCACAAGACATCCGCGATCAGTTCGGTGGCCTGTCCGAGCAGCAGATTGTGGCGGGCATGGAGGAGAAGTCAGCAGCGTTCCGTGAATCTGGTGGCAAGGTCTATCTTCCGGAACCGGTCGTCGGCGCACGCTGACACACCGTGACTGATCGACTCGGTCTCGTCGATGTATCCGATCTTCTGAAGGCCCGTCGAACTTCTCTGGTCAGCACGAGCGAACCGATGTCGAACGTGAACGAGCACGCCTCTCGCCTGCTACTCAGGGCCACGCCGCGAGTGCTCAGCATTGCCGGTACCGATCCGACAGGGGGCGCCGGTATTCAGGCTGACCTCAAGAGCATCGCCGCGAATGGTGGGTACGGAATGGCCGTCGTGACCGCTCTCGTTGCACAGAATACGCACGGCGTTTTAGCGGTGCACACACCGTCCGTGGAGTTTCTGCGGCAGCAACTCGACGCCGTGAGTCATGACGTGCAAATCGACGCCGTCAAGATCGGAATGCTCGCCGAACTTGCCGTCATTGATGAGGTGCGCTCCTGGCTGCAGACCACACGCCCTCCGCTGGTGGTGCTCGACCCTGTAATGGTGTCGACCAGCGGGGACCGACTCCTGGCGGCATCGGCCGAGCAGGCCCTACGCAACCTCGTATCGCTCGTTGATCTGGTGACGCCCAACCTGCCAGAACTCGCCGTGCTCCTCCAGGAGGAACCGGCCGCAAATTGGGCGGAAGCGCTCGAGCAAGGCAAGCGACTCTCGACGGCGACCGGCGTCACAGTATTAGTGAAGGGCGGCCATCTCACTGGTGCAGACTGCCCGGATGCTCTGGTCAATTCACACGGGCTGCTTGCCGAGACTGTGGTGGAGTTCGTTTCGCCCCGTGTGGTTACGAACAATACGCACGGTACAGGTTGCTCACTCTCCTCTGCCATGGCGACTGTGCAGGCGCAGACCGGTGATTGGGCCGCGTCGCTCTCTCGTGTGAAGGAGTGGCTGAACGACGCGCTGGCTCACGCGCATTCGCTCGAGGTGGGCAGCGGCAATGGTCCGATCCACCATTTCCATCAGCTGTTCGCCGATCGGGCACCCCGTGGCCGAGAGTTCAGCGAGTCCTTATGGGCGGGAATCACCTCGATCCGTTCGAGGATCTTTGAGTTGCCCTTTATCGTTGCCCTCGGTAACGGCACCCTCGACGGCGTCGACTTCGCCTACTACCTCGCCCAGGATGCGGTTTGCCTCAACACGTACTCCCATGTGCTCACCCGCGCGAGCAGGCTGGCACCGACTGAAGAAGAGCAACGCTTCTGGGCAAACTCCGCCCAGCTATGCCTCGAAGTCGAGGCTGAGCTTCATCGAAGCTGGGTAGGCGATCACCCGCAGCCAGCGCCCGGCCTTGTCACGAAGGGGTATCTCGACCACCTGCTGGCGGTGGGCGTGCAGGGCAGCTACGCGGTAGTCGTCGCAGCGCTTCTTCCCAGATTCTGGCTAAATGCCGAATTGGGGGAGCGGCTCCAAGCCGAAATCCTTGCGCAGGGTCGTGCCGAGGCGCACCCGTACGCGGCCTGGCTCGAAACGTACTCCAACCAGGCGTTCGTTGAATCGGCTCGCCGCGCTGTCGCTTTCGTCGATGCGGCTGCGGCAGCGGCGTCGTCAGGGGAGAGGCAGAACATGAAAGCAGTGTTTGAGCAGTCATCGCAATTCGAGCTGGACTTCTTCGACTCACCACGCCTACACGCGAGGCTCTGAGATGGGATGTTCAGGCCAGCTGAGGAAGCCTGTCGAGCAGGCGCCTCGCCGCATCGGCCGGATCGTCCGCTTCGGTGATCGCCCGCACGACCACCACACGGCTGGCCCCGGCGTCAACAACCTCGTCGATGTGGTCGAGGTCGATGCCGCCGATGGCGAACCACGGCGGCGGGCCGAGCTTGCTGTCGCTGCGGGCGGCCGCATGGCGCACCAAGTCGAGCCCTACCGGTGCCCGCCCCGGTTTTGTCGGCGTTGGCCATACCGGGCCCACACAGAAGTAGTCGAGGGCTTCTGCCGACATCGCCGCATCGACTTGCCCGGGCGTGTGGCTCGACAACCCGATTATTGTGTCGTCGCCGAGAAGCCGCCGGGCCGAGTCCACCGGCAGGTCGCTCTGGCCGACATGGAACACCGGCGTGTGCGTAAGCATCGCGATATCGGCGCGATCGTTCACGGCCCACAGTCGCCCGTGTCGTTCGGCTGTGTCGCGCAGAATTTCGAGGAGTTCGAGTTCGTGGCGGGCCTCGAGTGTTTTATCTCTCAACTGGATGATGTCGACTCCACCACCGAACGCCGCGTCAATGAATTCGGCGAAGTCGCCCTTGTTCTTCCTGGCGTCAGTGCACAGGTAGAGGCGGCCAAGGTTCTTCGTCACGCCTTCAACCATAGGGTGTGCCTGTTTGCCCGCCATCGGGGCGAGGAGAACTCTGTGCGCCGCGGCGCGCGGTCGGCTCGGAGCCGTGGGCTACGCCAGAGAGACCGATCGGGCTCGAGAATTTTCGTTGTTCGAGCTCTTGCGACAGCGCGGCATGGTGGGGATACGGCACGATGAGTGGCACAACCGATGGGAGCACGGTCGACGTGGCAGTGATCGGGGCGGGCATCGTCGGCCTGGGAATTGCGTGGGCCGCAGCGCTCTCGGGTCGCACGGTCGCCGTCATCGACGCGGCTCCCGCACGTGGTGCGACGTTTGCTGCAGCTGGCATGCTGGCCGCTGTAAGCGAATTGCTCTTTCAGGAAGAAGATCTTCTCGAGCTGACCCTGACCTCAGCCGCCCTCTATCCCTCATTTGTTGAATCGCTCGGGGTAGATGCCGCGACGGTCGGATACCGTGAGACCGGTACCCTCGTGGTCGGCGTCGATGCAGCAGACCGCCACACTCTGGCCGACTTAAGGGGGCTGCAGGTCGCACACGGCTTGAATGCCAGCCCGCTGCTCGTTCGTGAAGCAAGGGAAATCGAGCCCTTGCTCAGCGCCCACATCTCGGCCGCTTACCGCGTCGCGCAAGACCACCAGGTCGACCCTCGGCTACTCGCCGCCCGCCTTCAGTCTGCGCTTGCCAAGCTCGCCAGGCGGAGCGGTTGGGTCCACCAGCCAGCGATAAGGCAGAATGCGGTGCGCCTGCTGCACGAGAAGCCGAGCGACTCGCATTCGCGCGTGACTGGGGTCGCCCTTCACGACGGATCTACGGTGGCCGCGAATGAGGTCGTCGTGGCGAACGGTCTGGCAGCCGGTGCGTTGGGTGGTCTGCCAGGCGGGCTTGAATTGCCGCTGAGGCCCGTCCTCGGAGACATCCTGCGGCTGCGAATTCCCAGCCCCCTCCAGCCGTTCCTGACAGAGACTATCCGCGGGTTGGTCCGCGGTAGTTCTGTGTATCTGGTGCCGCGGTCAGATGGGACATTGGTGCTCGGCGCCACCCAGCGCGAGCACGGCACCGACGTCGCGCCGATCGGCGGTGTCTACCAGCTTCTCCGTGACGCCCAGGCCCTCGTCCCCGCCATCGCGGAGTTGGAGCTGCTTGAGGTGACCACCCGCGCTCGGCCGGGTACGCCAGACAACGCCCCGCTACTCGGTCGCGTGTCGTCCGGGGCGAGAGGCGCCGACATCCCCGGTCTGATCATCGCGACCGGCTTTTTCAGGCACGGGGTGCTCTTGACGCCCATTGCCGCACAGATCTGTGTCGAGATGTTCGACAACCCAGGCGACCCTCGTTGGCACCGGTTCCGCCCCGACCGTTTCTCGCCGCACTCTCTGAAGGAGCACACCCGTGCATAAACGCGACACCACCACGATCATCCTGAACGGCGCGGCTCACCCGCTGGAAGACGGCCAGACCGTCGCAGAACTTGTGAGCAAGCAGACCGGTCGGCAGATCACCGCCGCTGGGCACGCGGCCGACGGTCGACGGCTGGGCATCGCGGTCGCGCGCAATGCGGAAATCGTGCCGCGGGGCCAGTGGGGCACAACCGTAGTCATGGCCGACGATGTCATCGAGATCGTCACAGCGGCACAAGGAGGCTAAGTATGAGCGTCACGACATCAACACACCGCGACTCACTGATTATCGACGGAGTCACACTGAACTCACGTCTCATCATGGGAACGGGCGGCGCGTCGAACCTAGCCGGCCTCGGGGAAGCGTTGTTGGCCTCGGGAACGGAACTCACCACCGTGGCCATGCGTCGTCATAGCGCGAGTACGGCCGGGTCGCTGTTCCAATTGCTTGTCGACCACGACATCCGGGTGTTGCCAAACACTGCCGGTTGTTTCACTGCCCGCGAAGCAGTAATTACGGCCGAACTCGCACGGGAGGCCCTCGAGACGAACTGGATCAAGCTCGAGGTGATCGCCGACGAGCACACGTTGCTGCCCGACGCGGTCGAGCTAGTCGACGCCACCGAGCAACTCGTCGCACGCGGCTTCACTGTTTTCGCTTATACCAACGACGACCCGGTCCTGGCCTTGCGGCTCGAACAGCTCGGCGCCGCGGCAGTGATGCCGCTCGGCTCGCCTATAGGCACCGGACTAGGTATTCTCAACCGCCACAACATTGAACTGATCGTGTCCCGTGCCCAAGTGCCTGTGGTGCTCGACGCGGGAATCGGCACCGCATCGGATGCCGCGCTCGCCATGGAACTCGGCTGCGACGCTGTGCTGCTGGCCACGGCCGTGACGCGGGCCCAGGATCCCGTGAAGATGGCGGAGTCATTCCGGCACGCGGTCATCGCCGGTCGGCTCGCATTGCAAGCCGGACGTATCCCCAAAAGGCAGCATGCGCAGGCCTCGTCGGCGATAGACGGGCGCCCCGACCTGTGAACGCGCGTAACGCCACACCTCTCCCACCACTGGTCGAACCGGCAGCCGAGCTCACTCCTGCAGAGGCGGAACGCTACTCACGGCACGTGATCATTCCCGAGATTGGGTCTCTCGGCCAGCGTCGGCTCAAAAATGCTCGGGTTCTCGTCATCGGCGCGGGCGGCCTCGGCTCGCCAGTGCTGCTCTATCTGGCCGCCGCAGGGGTCGGCACGATCGGGATCGTCGACGACGACCTGGTCGATGCAAGCAACCTACAGCGGCAGATCATTCACGATGTCTCGAGTGTGGGAGGGTCGAAGCTCGCATCTGCCGCGAGGGCTCTAGGCGAACTCGACCCCGCCGTGACTGTGCGATGCCATGAGTTGCGGCTTGATTCAAGCACGGCGCTTGCGCTGTTCGCCGATTACGACCTAATCATCGACGGCTCTGACAACTTCGCAACCCGCTACCTCGTGAACGACGCGGCTGCGCTCCTCGGTAAGCCATATGTCTGGGGGTCGGTCTACCGCTTCGAAGGTCAGGTGAGCGTTTTCTGGGAGCGTCACGGGCCGACCTATCGTGACTTGTTCCCCGAAGCTCCGCCCGCAGGCGCCTCACTTAGTTGCGGCGAGGGCGGAGTCCTTGGCATGCTCTGCGGAGTCATTGGTTCGATGATGGTCGCAGAAGCCGTGAAACTCATCACTGGTGTCGGGCGCACCCTGCTCGGACGGGTTCTTCTCTTTGACTCCCAGAATGCCACCTGGCGGGAGCTCACAGTACGAAAAGACGAATCGATCGCGCCAATAACCGAGCTGATCGACTACGAACTGTTCTGTGGGGTCGCTGCGGTACCGGCGTCAACCGATGACGAAATCGGGGTACACGAGCTTGTGGCACTCCTCCTGACGCGAGGGGAAATCGGTGACGCCAACTTCGAACTCATCGATGTGCGTGAGAGGGGCGAGCACGACCTCGTGGCAATTCCCGGGTCACGGCTGATTACTCTTGATCGCATTGTCTCTGGAGAGGTGCTCTCCGAGCTGCCACGCGATCGCGATCTGGTTCTTTACTGCAAGGCAGGAACGCGTTCGGCAATCGCGCTGGCGGAACTCAGGAGTCAGGGGTATACCCGCATGAAGCACTTATCCGGTGGGGTTCTCGCTTGGCTTCACGAGACCGAGTCGATGCGCCATCAGTACTAGTGGCACGCACCCCTCAGAAGGCTCCATACTCCGTGAGGTCTCGATCCCTCGTTCTATCAGAACCTTCGACACTGTCGTCCGAGACATCCGGAACTTTCGAGCTACCTGGCGCATGTTTCGTACATCGAGGTATCGTCGCACGACCGCATCTGATTCGGATGCGCGTAGCTGACGGGCTCTACCAGAGCGGGGGAGTGCGCCGTCCTCTTCTTCTCGGTGGCGACTCCGAGCAACCATAAGCAACTTATGCACTGAAGTTGACGAGCTTGCAAAAGGGTTGTAGTAAACCTGCGGCAGGGGCACGTGCGGCACCATGCGTGGGGACAGGATCCCGCACCTGGTCGGAGGGGCCTCTCGGAGGCCGGTGAGGCGGGGCGTTCATGATCGAGTTTCTCGCCGGAGTGGCGGCTGAAATCGGGTGGGCGATCCCGGTCGCGGTCGTGCTGTGGTTCATCGCACGACGAACTACGCGCATCGTGCCCGCGACGACCCCGACCACCACTGCCCGCGAGAAGTCGTTCCTCCCGGGATGGCAGCGCGCAGTCGGCCTCGTCGCCGCCGCTGCAGCCCTCTGGGCGTTGATGATCGGGCTGGGCTGGCTCATCGCGACGACTCTGGAGCCGGTGCGCGACATGGACGTCGCGATCATTGAGGGGCTGGTGGCGAGCCGGACCGACCCTCTGACTTTCCTCGCGCACATCGGCGACCAGATCGGGAACACGCCAGGCATCATCGCGATGGCCATCATCGCGGCCGCCGCGGCGCACGGCGTCACGCGGCGCTGGTCGCCGGCGCTGGTCGTCGTGGCGGCCGCGGCGGGGGAGACCTCCATCTTCCTCGCGACGCAGCTGGCGATCAGCCGGGCGCGGCCCGACGTCGAGCAGCTGGCGGGCGAGCCGGCGACGTCATCGTTCCCATCTGGCCACGTCGCGGCGACGATCGCGACCTACGGCTGCATCGCGCTGCTCGTGCTCGCGTGGTCCCGGAGCGCGGTGCGCGTTGTCGCCGTCACGGCGGCCATCGCGCTCCCGTTGCTGGTGGCGTGGGCGCGCATGTATCAGGGCATGCACTTCCCGAGCGACGTGCTCGCGAGCTTCCTCTTCGCGCCGCTGTGGCTCGCCGCGTGCTGGTGGGCGATCCGCCCGCATCCGAAAGGCGAGACTGTGCGGATCGGCCGGGCGGCGGATGCCGACGTGGAGAACGCGCCGGCCCCCGCGCGCTGACGACCGGAAGTCAGTCACACACCTCGTCGCACGCTCGCCTGGATGATCGGGATGGGGAAGTGCGAGGCGCGCAACGGGTCAAGCAGATCGTCAGTGATGCCGGCAGTGAACGACTCCATGCCGAACACCTTGAAGAGGGCCTCGCGTCCGAATTTCGAGCTGTCGGCGACGAAGAACGCCTCGTTTGCGATGGAGCGCATGAGCCGCTTAAGTTCGATCTCGTAGCTGCTGGCGTTGAATACGCCGTCGTCGCTGACGGTGTCCGCGCTGAAGATCGCCACATCGACGCGCAGGTTCGACAGCTGCTGCACCGAGGTCGGACCCCACATCGTGTAGGAGTTCGGAAGCAGCTCTCCGCCGATGAAGACGAGGTGGATCGTCTGCTTGCGTGCGATCTCCGTCGCGATGCGCAGGTCGTTGGTTACGACGGTCAGTCGCTGATGGTCCATGTGCCGCGCGACCTCGAGGTTGGTGGTGCCGCCGTCGAGCAGCACCGTCTGGCCCTCGAGCACGCGCTCGGCCATCGCGCGGCCGATCGCGGTCTTCTCGGCGCGGTGCAGCTCTTCCTTGAAGTGGTGCGGGGTTTCCGACTGGCGAACGGGCACGGCGCCGCCGTGCGTGCGCTTGATGAGGTCCATTGCCTCGAGGCGCTCGAGGTCGCGGCGGATGGTCGACGTCGTCACGTCAAACCGCCCCGCGAGCTCGTGCACCGACTGGAATCCCTTGACCTGCAGGGCATCCACGATCTCCGCATGACGCGACACGGTTTCACCTCCACTTCGAGAACTGCTGCTCAGAGGCTAGACCGCCGACGCCGCAAAGTGAACCTTCGCCGCGCGAAAGTGCGCAAAGTTGAGGTGATCGCCAGCTTCTTCGCTTCGCCTCTCGCCCGCCCGCCGCTCATTGCTGGTTGAGTGAGCGCGGAAAGCTGCGCTCGTCTTATGCATCACTGCACATCTCGCGCACTGCACTCGAACATTTGCGTGAAAGTGCGCAACTGGATGCGCGATATCGCTTGACAGGATGCGTGAATCGTCGCTAACGTCCCCACTCAGCGACACATCCAGACACAGCATGGTCAGAGATTGCCGCGTCCTGATGGTGGTGGAAGCCGCCACTCACTCGTTCACAAAGGAGTAAACGTATGGATCGCACTCGACTTGGCCAGGGCATCGCGCTCGCGGCGAGTTCAACTCTCCTGCTCGTCGGCTGCACCACCGTCGGGGCAGGGTCGGGCGGTGGCACCGATGAGGGCGCCGGCGCCGGCACCGACGCGTACACGATGGTGACGGTCGTGAAGGCGCAGACCATCCCGTGGTTCCAGCGCATGGCCGTCGGCGTGCAGGAGTTCGCCGACGAGTCCGGCATCGACGCTCGCCAGGAGGGTGCCGACGACGTCAGCCCCGAGAAGCAGGTCGCGATCATCCAGGACCTCATCGCTCAGCAGCCGACCGCCATCACGGTCGTCCCCAACTCGCCCGAGGCACTCGAGTCGGTGCTCGCCCAGGCGCGTGAGCAGGGCATCATCGTCGTGTCGCACGAGGCCACGGGCATCGAGAACGTCGACATCAACATCGAGGCGTTCGACAACGCGTCCTACGGCTCGGGGATCATGGACAACCTCGGCGAGTGCATGGGCGGCGAGGGCGAGTACGTGCAGTTCGTCGGCGGCTTCACCGCCAAGACGCACATGGAGTGGGTCGAGGCTGGCTACCAGAACCAGACGGAGAACTTCCCCGACATGACTCGCGTCGAGGAGCCGATCGAGAGCACCGACAACCAGGAGACCGCGTACGAGCGGGCTAAGGAAATCCTCGCGAAGTACCCGAACATCAAGGGCTTCCAGGGCTCCGCCGGCAATGACGTTCCCGGCATCGGCCGCGCCGTGCAGGAGGCTGGACTCGAGGACGACGTGTGCGTCATGGGCACCTCGATCCCGTCGGTCGCCAACCAGTACCTTGCCGACGGTTCGATCGACAAGATCTTCTTCTGGGACCCGGCGCTCGCCGGCAAGGCTCAGCTCGAGATCGCGCGTATCCTCGCCGACGGTGGGACGATCGAGGAGGGAACGGACCTCGGCATTGAGGGCTACACCTCGCTCAAGAAGCTCGAAGGCTACGACAATGTCTTCGTCGGCGACGCGTCGGTGGCCGCTGACGCCGAGACTGCTGCGCAGTACAACTTCTAGAGTCTCGATCAAGCAGGGCTCCGGGGGCGCGCTCCGTTCGCGCGCTCCCGGGGCCCCTCGGCAGAAAGGCCGGCGATGGATGCCATCCAGACGGATGCCGCGGGGCCGGTGCTCTCGGTGCGCGGTATCACGAAGCGATTCGGCGGGGTTACCGCCCTCGCCGGCGTCTCCCTCGAGCTCCGATCGGGCGAGGTCCACTGCCTCGCGGGAGAGAACGGATGCGGCAAGTCCACCCTCATCAAGATCATCTCCGGGGTGGAGAGGCCCGACGCCGGCGAGATCATCATGGACGGCGAGACGCACTCCAGGATGAACGCCACGGCAGCGATCACCAGCGGGGTTCAGGTCATCTACCAGGATTTTTCACTTTTTCCGAATCTCTCCGTTGCCGAAAACATTGTCCTCACTGCTGAAGTTGCGGGTCGTCAGCGCTTTTACCGGGCGCGCGCGATCAGACCCAAGGCGCAGGCGATTGTCGAGGAGCTCGGGCTCGATCTCGACCTCGACTCCGAGGTCGGCGAACTTTCGGTCGCGGACAAGCAGCTCACGGCGATCTGCCGTGCGCTTGTCAACGACGCGCGGGTGATCATCATGGACGAGCCGACCACGGCGCTCACGCACAGCGAGGTCGCGCGCCTCTTCACCGTGGTCGAGCGGCTGCGCGCACGCGGGGTCGCCCTCGTGTTCGTTTCGCACAAGCTCGAGGAGGTGCTCGCGATCTCGCAGCGAGTGACGATCATGCGCTCGGGTCGCGTCGTGACGAGCGGCCTCGCCACCGACTTCGACCGGCGTTCGATCGCTCAGCACATGACCGGCGCCGAGCTCGACGAGACGCGCGTCGTCAGCCCGCTCGACCCGGACGCCCGGGCGAGGCTGACGGTCTCGCACCTCGACCTGCCCGGCGCATTCCACGACGTCTCGTTCACCGTCGCCCCGGGCGAGATCCTCGGCGTCACGGGCTTGCTCGGCTCCGGGCGCACCGAGATTGCCGAAGCGATCTTCGGCGCTCGGCCTGCCGCCTCGGGCGACATCCTCGTCGACGGTCTGCCCGTCAGCATCCGTAGCATCCCGGATGCGGTCGCGGCGGGCATCGGCTACGTCCCTGAGGATCGTCTCTCGCAGGGGCTCTTCCTAGAGAAGTCGATCGCGGACAACATCATCGCGGGGTCGCTCGATCGGCACCGCAACCGGTGGCGCGGACTCGATGGCATGCGCATTCGCTCGACCATCTCGCGCCTGTTCGCCTCGCTCTCGATCAAGGCCCCCAACGCCGAGGCGCCCGTACGCTCGCTCTCGGGCGGGAACGCCCAGCGGGTGGTGCTGGCGAAGTGGCTCGCGACGGACCCCAAGGTGCTGCTGCTCAACGGACCCACCGTGGGCGTCGACGTCGGCTCGAAGTCGCAGATCCTCGAGCTGCTGCGAAAGGCCGCGTCCTCGGGCATGGCCATCGTCGTCATCTCGGATGACGCGCCCGAACTCGTCTCGTGCTGCCACCGGGTGCTGGTCGTCGCGCGCGGGCGGGTCGTGGACGTGCTCGAGGGAGACGCGATCAGCGCCGAGAGCATTCACGAGCGGATGGCGGCCTGACATGCAGACTCTGCGACGCTTCCGCGGGAAGAACAACGAGGGCGTGCTCGCCCTCGTGCTGCTCGCCCTCATTATTACGATGTCGATGCTGAGCCCCGCGTTCCTCACTGCCGGCACTGCGTTCTCGACTCTGCGCAGCGCGACCGTGCCGCTAATCTTCGCGCTGGCCGTGCTCGTCGTCATCGTCTCCGGCGGCATCGATGTCTCGTTCGCGGCCGTCGCGATCTTCTCTGCCTACACAGCGGTCTCCTTCGCGATCACGACGGCACCCGACCTGCCGGCGGCGGCGATCATCGCCATGGCGATCGTGATTGGCGCGGGGCTGGGGCTCATCAACGGCATCGTCATCGCCCGATTCCGATTGCCGACACTCATCGTCACCCTCGGCACGCAGGGCATCTTCGTCGGCGTCATGTACACCTACATCGGAGCGACCTACTACGCTCAGCTGCCGCCGTCGCTCGCCGCGATGTCGTCGATGACCGTCATCGACTTCCAGACCGGCACCGGACGCGCCTCGCTGCACGTCATGGCCGTCGTCGCCATCGTGCTCGCCATCGTGGTCTGGTGGATGCTGACGCGCACGATGTTCGGACGCTCGTTGTACGCAATCGGCGGCGACGTCGAGGCCGCTCGTCGCGCCGGGTTCCGCGTCATGCGCACGCAGGTGCTCGTCTACGTGCTCGTGGGGGTGCTCGCCGCCATCGCCGGAATCGCGCACATGGTCATGGGCCGCAGCGCGAACCCTCAGGATCTCGTCGGCGACGAGCTCGACATCATCGCGGCCGTCGTGCTCGGCGGAGCGTCGATCTTCGGGGGTCGCGGGTCGGTGATCGGCACCGTGCTCGGCGTCATCCTCATCCAGGTCATCAACAACAGCCTCCTGCTCGCCGGAGTGCCGAGCGCGTGGCTGCGCGCCGCGGTGGGCCTGCTACTCATTGTCGGCGTCGGCGTGCAGGCGGTCGCCGCTCGAAAGAAGGCCCGACGCGTGCACACGCTCGATGAGGACAAATCGGACCGACTCGTTCAGGAGGGCGCGGCATGAGCGCGAATGAGAGCCCGCCGGGCGCGCCCGCTCCCGGCGACGGGGCGCGGTTCAACGACCGCGTCGGGACGGTGACGCGCGACATCATCGGCCGCGCGAGCGCCAATCGGAAAACTGGGCGGATGGTCGTCGCGCTGCTGCTGGCGTTCTCGATCTTCGCGATCGCCAACCCCCGCGTCTTCCTCAGCCCGCTCAACCTGCAGAACATCGGGGTGACCGCACCCGAGATCGGCATCATCGCGATCGCCATGATGCTCGCCATGCTGACCGGCGGCATCGACCTGTCGCTCGTCGCGATCGCGAACCTCTCGGCGATCACCGTGGTCGCGCTGTACTCGGGCATCGCCGCGAACGACCCGGCGCTCGCCGAGAGCCTCACCCTGCCGATCATCGTCGCGGGCGTGCTCGTCGGCATCGGCTGCGGCATGCTCAACGGCTTCCTCGTCAGCGTCGTCGGCATCACGCCGATCCTCGCGACGCTCGGCACGATGCAGATCCTCAACGGAATCGCCATCGTCACCACCGGCGGCTCGACCCTCTACGGTGCACCGGAAGGGCTGACAGCGTTCGGGCGCACGGCGCTCGGGCCGGTGCCGATTCTGTTCGTGCTGTTCATCGCGATCGCCGTGCTCATGGCGCTCTTCCTGAGTACCACGTCGCTCGGCCGCAAGATCCAGCTCGAAGGCGCGAACCCGGTGGCGGCGCGCTACTCGGGCATCAGCAGCCGCTCGGTGCTCATGAGTACCTACACGCTCGGCGGCGCCCTCGCGGGCATCGCCGGGGTGCTGTTCCTGGCGCGCAACCCGACGGCATCGGCCGACTACGGCGCCTCGTACGTGCTGCTCGTGATCGTGATCGCGGTTCTCGGCGGCACGAACCCCAACGGCGGCTTCGCTTCCGTCGCCGGCGTCGTACTCGCGACGTTGACCCTGCAGATCGTCTCGAGCGGCTTCACCGCGTTGCGGCTGTCGTCGTACGAGTACGCCATCGCCCAGGGCGTGATCCTCATCGCCGTGATGGTGCTCGACTACGTCGCGGCGAACCGACGACAACGACGTCCTGCCATCGAGGCGCCGCCGGACGCCCGTGCAGCATCCCCTGAACCGACCCCAGCGACAGCACAGAGAGATACGGAGCACTCGTGAAGAAGATCATCAATGAGCCCCAGGCCTTCGTCGACGAGTTCGTCGAAGGAATCCTGCTGGCGCACCCCACGCTGCTGAAGGCGCCTGGGCAGGATCGCCGCGTGTTGGTCCGGGCCGATGCGCCGGTGGCGGGAAAGGTCGGCATCATCACCGGTGGCGGCTCGGGCCACCTACCGCTGTTCAAGGGCTACGTGGGTCGGGGGCTCTGCGACGGTGTCGCGATCGGCAACGTCTTCTCGTCGCCATCGTCGGCGCAGATTCTCGAGACGACGAAGGCCGTCGACGGCGGTGCCGGTGTGCTCTACCTCTACGGCAACTACGGCGGCGATGTTTTCAATTTCGATCTCGCCACCGATATGGCTGAGCTCGAAGGAATCCGCACCATGACCGTGCTCGGTCGGGATGACGTGGCGAGCCAGCCGAAGGAGCGCGCGACCGACCGTCGCGGCGTGGCCGGGATCTTCTTCGCCTACAAGGCCGCCGGAGCCGCTGCCGAGCGCGGCGATTCCCTCGATCAGGTCGCCGCCGTCGCGGAGGACATCATCGAGCACACTGCGACTATGGGCGTCGGGCTGTCGCCGACGATCCTGCCGACGACGGGTAAGCCAAGCTTCGAGCTGGCCGACGACGAGATGGAGATCGGCATCGGCATCCACGGTGAGCCGGGCATCCACCGAGGCACCCTTGAGACGGCCGATGAGATCGCCGAGCATCTCGTCGAGCGTCTGATCACCGACCTGGGCACTGCCACCGGCGACCGCGTCGCCGTCCTCGTCAACGGTCTCGGAGCGACGCCACTGGAGGAGCTCTACGTGCTGTTCCGCCGGACCCACCAGATTCTGGAAGGGAAGGGCATCACCATCGCGAAGAACTACGTCGGCGAGTATGCGACGAGCCTCGAGATGGCCGGTGCCTCGATCTCCCTCCTCCTGCTCGACGACGAGCGGCTGGCGCTGCTCAACGCGCCCGCAGAGTCCCCCTTCTTCCGAGAGGTCTGAACAACGATGAACGGCAACGAACTGAGCCAAGCGATCCAGAAATGCCTGGTCGTCTTCACCGAGCACGCCGACGAGCTCGGCGACCTCGATCAGGCACTCGGCGACGGCGATCTCGGCATCACCGTATCGCTGGGCGCTCAGGCGGCCATCGACGCCCTGCAGCTGCTACCTGCCGAGTCCAAGCCGACCGAGGTGGTGCTCGCCTGCGCCAAGGCCTTCGCGAACGCG
Source organism: Microcella sp. (assembly GCF_030645145.1). Taxonomy (GTDB): domain Bacteria; phylum Actinomycetota; class Actinomycetes; order Actinomycetales; family Microbacteriaceae; genus Microcella. The sequence goes on from NZ_JAUSMI010000051.1 coordinate 22,952, forward strand.
AACCCCTCGACCATGGCCGCGCTCGTCGCGGGAGCGCTGCTCGCGGGGTCGCGTGTCTGGGCGGACACCGAGACGATCACGCCCGACCTCGTCAACACGTTCGCGATGGCGGCCTCGGAGTCAATCAGCCAGCGCGGCAAGTCGCAGGTCGGTGACAAGACGATCCTCGACGCGATGTTCCCGGCGGCCGAAGCGCTGCGGGACATCCCGAGCGGGCCCGAGCGGCTCGACGCCGCGATCGAGGCGGCCGAGCGCGGCGTCATCACGTCGAAGGAGCTGCAATCGCGCCGAGGGCGCGCCTCGTGGCTGCAGGACCGCAGCATCGGCCTGCAGGACCCGGGAGCGACCGCGTTTCTGAGGTTCCTGCAGTCGTGGAAGGCTGCGAACAGCCCAGCACGAACGGCGGTGAGCTGAGATGGCGCGCGTCACCGTCATCGGCCTCGGCACGATGGGCCGCGGGATGGCGGCCAACCTCCTACGCGCCGACCACGACGTGACCGTCTGGAACCGATCGGCCGGCCGTGCCGGCGATCTGCTCGAGCACGGTGCGCTCGAGGCGGCGAGCATCGCCGATGCCGTCTCCAACGCTGAGTTCGTGCTGTACTGCCTCTCGGACGACGCCGCGGTCCGCGATGTCGCGCTCGGGGCCGACGGGATCGCCGCTGTCGTGCCGTCGACCACGGTGGTCGTCGACCTCTCGACGATCAGCCCCGAGGCCAGCGCGGAGGCCCGTGAGGCCTTCGAGCAGCGCGGCGTGCGCTTCCTCGACGCCCCGGTCTTCGGGTCGAAGGGCGAAGCGGCGGCTGGCGGTCTCTGGATCGTCGCCGGCGGCGACGATGAGACGATGCGCCTCGCGCGGCCCGTGCTCGAGGCCATCAGCAGCTCGGTGCACCACATGGGCGGTTCCGGAACCGGCGTGCGCATGAAGCTCGTCGGCAATCTCATCGTGGCGTCGCAGCTGCTCGCGCTCGGTGAGTCGCTCTCGCTCGCGGCGAAGGCAGGGCTCGACCTCGATGCGGTGCTCGGCGTGCTCGCTGTGACCGACTTCCGTTCGCCGATCTTCGACGGCGTCGGCGCGGCAGTGCGAGCGGGCGACTACTCGCCCTCGTTCGCGCTGGCCCTCATGCAGAAGGATGCGCGGTTGATCACGGCCTTCGCGAGCGAGCTCGACGCGCCGATCCGGGGCGTGAGCGTCGCCGCGGGCTACATCGATGACGCTATGGATGCCGGCTACGGCGAGGAGAATGCATCCGCGCTCATCAAGGCGATCGCAGCACGGGCTGGAGTCGATCTGACGCGCTAACAGGTCTCGCCGCGCCCACGGCAGCTGCCTGCCGACGATCTCGTCACTACGCGCCATCGTCAGCTGCGACTCGCCCGACTCGCCCGACTCGCCCGACTCGGCGTGCGCCTGGGTGAGCCGTTCCAGCAGCTCGGCGTCGACGTCGTCCGGCCCGCGCAGCTCGACGTGGTGCATCCACGTCGTCGGGGCGGGATGGGCGACCTCCTTGATGCGGGGCGATCGCAGCTCCTCCCGCAGCGCGAACGACACGACGACGGGGACGTCAGAGGTCACGTATCGGCCGGGCGCCCACGCGAACGCGAATCCTCGACGAGCCCGGAAGGCGACCTGGCTCCTCGACACGACGACGCGCACCCTCGCGAGCGGCGCGATGGCGGAGGCGAGCGCGCGGTAGACGGCGAGGGCCGTCTCGTCGTCGGCGAAGAACTCCTCCCCAGGAGCAGGCCCGGTCATGGGGGAACCCTACGCGTCGTCGCGTCGCCCGCTAGGGTTCCCGGACGTCGTCGCTGCCGAGAGGACCCGATGAAGACCGACCACTACGACGCGTTCGCCGAGGCCTACGACGCGGAGAACGCCTCGAGCCTCGTCAACGCCCACTACGAGCGGCCCGCGATGATCGCGCTGGCGGGGGATGTCCGTGGCCGGCGCATCCTCGACGCGGGCTGCGGATCGGGCCCGCTCTCGGCCGCTCTGCGCGAGCGCGGCGCCGAGATGAGCGGCTTCGACGGGAGCCCCGCGATGATCGAGCTCGCGCGCCGGCGGCTGGGAGACGGCGTGCCGCTCGAGGTGGCGGATATCGCCGAGCCGCTCCCGTACGACGACGAGTCGTTCGACGACGTCGTCGCCTCGCTCGTCCTGCACTACCTCGAGGACTGGTCGGCGCCGCTGGCCGAGCTCCGCCGCGTGCTGAGGCCCGGCGGGCGGCTGATCGTCTCGGTGAACCATCCGACCGTCTACATGATCAGCTACCCGCAGGAGGACTACTTCGTCACTCGGCGGTTCTCGGAGGAGTACGAGTTCGCCGGGCAGGCGGGAACGCTGACCTACTGGCACCGCCCGCTCCACGCGATCACCGATGCGGTCCTCGCGGCCGGGCTCCGGATCGCGGCGCTCGCCGAGCCACTCGTCTCGCCCGACGCGCCGCCGGAGCTCCTGCCCCCGAAGCTCCGGAGCGGCGAGAAGAGCGGGTTCCTCTGCTTCCTGTTCCTCGTGCTCGAGAAGAGCTGAGGCGCGCCTACGACTCCGGGTCGTACATGAACTCCTGCACCTGCTGCGGGCAGCGGCACGCGGCCGCGATCCGCTGCGCCCAGTGGAGCGCCGCCTCGCGCGTCGGCACCTCGATGATCGTGTACCCGCCGTCGAAGGGCTGGTAGACCGGCCCGCTCACCGCGCCGTCGGCGGCGACCGCGACCGGCTCGACCTCCTCGTTGATGCCCCCGCCGAAGACGTAGGCGCCCGCGGCCTTGATGTCGCGGATCACCTGGTGCGACTCGTCGACGACCTGCTGCCACTCTCCGTCGGGCACGTCCATGACGCCGCTCGGGAACGAGATCACGTACTTGGTCATCGCGGTTCTCCTTCGGTTCGGATGCTCGGCACACGCCGCGGCGCGCGCGACGTTCCGGCGGTCCCAGCGACAGGAGTCGAATTATTTCGACCCCGGGCGTCCGAGGCAAGGCCGTTTTCGCATCGGTCGTGGGCGCCCAGTCTTGCGGGATGAGAAAGCTGTACTACGCAGGCGGATCGATCATCATCAGCGACCAGGTGTGCAAGGCGGTGCTGCGGTACGGGCGGGCGCTCGCGCGCAGCGGCTCGTCCGACCTCGTCGTCCTCCCCGCCTTCACCGAGAACTTCGGCAAGGGCGTCGCGCACATACTGATCGGGCCCGCGAGCCAGATGCTCTCGGTGCCCACCGCCGAGTTCGACGTCGACCTCGCCGACGCGCACATGGTCGAGATCCTCGAGTCGCGGACCAAGGAGCTCGACCCGAATCGGCCGTCCTGGAGCGAGGACGTCGCGGACGTGTCGGGCCTCGACGGCTACGACTGGGGGATCTGAGCCCGCTACCGGAGGCGCCAGGGTGCGACGGCGTGAAGCAGCGGCACCGCCGAGACCCCCATGAGCACCCCGCCGAGCACCTCGTCGCTCGGCCGCAGCAGGATGCCGCCGATGAGCAGCGCGGCGAAGAGGATCGCCGAGGTCGTGCGGCGCACGCTGCCGTCGATGACCCGCAGGCGGTGCTCGACCTCGGGGCTCCGGACGGCGAGCTCGCCGCGATCGATGCGCGTGGCGAGAGCATCCACCCGCTGGGGGAGCCGGGCGAGCGCGGACATGATCGAGACGGCCTCGCGACCGAGCGATCGAGCCGTCGCCCCGCCCCCGCCGCCGTTGAGGAGGGTGCGGGCGAAGGGGTCGACTGCGTCCCACATGTTGAAGTCGCGGTTGAGGGCGCTCGTGACGCCCGAGATGAGCGAGATCGTCCGGATCAGCAGGAGGAAGCTCTCGGGCAGCTGGAACGGCAGGGTGCGGATGACCTCGCTGAACTGACGGGCGAAGGCCTCGAGCTCGCGCGGGTCGATGCGCGTGAGCTCGGCGACGCCCATGCCGCCGAAGCGGTCGAAGAGGGCCGAGATGGCGCGCTCGAGCTCGACCGTGTCGGCCGAGGGCAGCAGCACGCCGAGGCGCTGCGTCGCCGCGACCCACCCGCGGGCGTCGCGGGCGGCGACCGCGAAGATGAACTGCCGCAGCCCGTCGCGCAGCTCGTCGTCGATCTCGCCCATCATGCCGAAGTCGATGAAGGTGAGCGCGAAGCCGCCGAGCTCGCCGCCTGCCGCGGGTGTGACGAAGATGTTGCCGGGGTGCGGGTCGGCGTGGAAGAACCCGGCGACGAAGATCTGCTCGAACGTCGCACGCGCGAGCTCGGCGGCGACGGCGTTCGGGTCGATTCCCGCGGCCTGCAGGGCGGCGACGTCGGTGATCTTGAAGGCCGTCACGTCGGAGAGCGTGAGCAGTCGGCGGGCGCTGCGCTCCCACACGACGACGGGCGTGCCGACGCGCTGGTCGTCGGCGAAGTCGGCGGCGAAGCGCTCGACGTTGATCGCCTCGTGCACGTAATCGATCTCCTCGAGGCTCGTCGTCGCGAACTCCTCGACGAGTGCGGGCGCGTCCGTGCGCCGATTGACGAGCTTCACGCGCGAGAGCCAGCGGCCGACGCGGCGCAGCGCGGCGAGGTCGACCTCGACGATCTGCTCGATGCCGGGCCGCAGCACCTTGATGACGACGTCCTCGAAGCCCAGGTCGGCGGCGATGCCCGGCGACAGGCGCGCGCGGTGCGCCTGACCGAGAGAGGCGGCCGCGATGGGCGTCGGGTCGACGAACGCGTACGCCCGATCGAGGGGGATGCCCAGCTCGCGCTCGGCCTGCGCGACGATCGCCGTGAACGGCTCGGGGGCCACCTCGTCCTGCAGCCCCTCGAGCTCGCGCGTGATCTCCGGCGGCAGTACATCGAGGCGCGATGACAGGAACTGGCCGACCTTGATCATGAGCCCGCCGAGATCGGCGGCGAGGTCGTGGAAGCGACGGGAGAGCCGCTGCAGGCGACGGATGCGCCCGCGCGCCGCGAGACGGGCGAGGCCGAACCGCGGCAGCACGAGCTCGAACCACCAGGCCTGTACGAGCGCGCGCGCCGCGAAGCGCATGATGCGCCGGTAGCGTGCCCGCAGGGCCGGATCGCGCTTGACCTCGGCGGAGAGCGATTCGTCGCCGGGTGTCGGCACCCTCCTAGCCTTCGGCGAGGAGGGCGTAGAGCTTGCGGCGCGTCTCGTCGAGGAGGGCGGCCGCGCGCTCCTTCTGCTCGCGCGAGCCCGACTGGGCGACCTGGGCGGCGGCCTGGGCGAGGCGGGCGCCGGCGCGCGGCACGGCGGCGGAGGTCTCGTCCCAGCGCGGCAGGCGCCAGTCGTGCTCGTCGCGGCGCGCGTGCTCGTGGTCGTGCTCATCGGACGCCGCGGCGGCGTGGGCGGTCGCCTCGGCGGCGGCCGCGCGGCCCGTCTCGGTGAGCGAGTAGACCGTGCGCTCGCCGTCGTTCTGCGGGTGGAGGAGGCCCTCGTCGGTGAGCTGCTGCAGCATCGGGTAGACCTGGCTCGCGCCGGGCATCCACGCCCCGCCGCTCGCGGCCGCGATCGTCTGAATGACCTGGTGGCCGTTCATCGGCTCGCGGGAGAGCGCGGAGAGCACGGCGACGCGGATGTCGCCGCGGCCCGCGGTCGAGGAGGAGCGCCCGCCGGAGCGAGGCGAGAACGCGTCGCGGAGGCCGTCGACGGCCTCGCGGAGGTCGAAGCCGGCGGAGGAGGAGCTGCGCATCGGGGTGTCCCTTCGGGAGAGGGCGGCGCGAACGGCCGCCGTGCTGCGCTCGACGCTACGCCGCATCGCTGGATGCGCGCTCACCGCCGGCCGCAAGCCCCTGCCGAGGGACCTGAGCGTCTGCCTATGCTGACGCGATGCTCTTCATCTTCGGCTCGACCCACCGCGACCGCGTCCTCGCCGACGTCCACTTCGTGTGCGAGCACTGCGGGGTCGCCGCGCCGCAGCAGATCATCGAGACCGCGACGAAGCTCTCCCTCTTCTTCGTCCCCCTCGTCACTCTCGGGCGCAAGCACGCCGTCGTGTGCGCGAACTGCGGGGCGGCCACGGTGCTGACGCGCGATCAGGCCGAGCACGGTCTCCAGTGGGCCGAGCGCAATCGTCGGATGGTCTAGCCCTCAGAGCAGGTCGGCGAGCGCCTGGATGAGCTCGTCGACCGTGTGGGTCGCGTTCGACGGGTGACGCATGGGCTGCTCGGGGTGCAGCACGTAGTGGTTGCGGCGGCCCCGGCGCTCGCGCTCGAGGTACCCGGCGGCCTGGAGATCGTTGAGGATGCTCACCGCCGACCGCGTGGAGATCGCGACCCCGGTGGCGATCTCCTGCACCGTCGCATCCGGGTTCTTCGCGACCTCGAGCAGCACGTGCGCGTGGTGCGTCAGGAACGTCCAGCCGGCCATGCGCCCATCCAACCAGGTCGCCGCCGAGGACGGGCGGGAGCGGCGACCCGCGCCGCGTCGCCTCGACGGGTGAAGTCTGCTTCATGTATTGTCGACTTCCGGTGAAGCCTGCTTCACCTATCACGGCAGCGCCGCCGCGTCCCCGCCCCGCCCCACGCCCCCGGGAGACCCATGACCCTCGACGCCGTGCTCGCCAACATCGTCAGCGCCCCCGTCCTCGCCTTCGTGCTCGGCATGCTCGCCGTCGCGGTGCGCAGCGACCTGCGGATGCCCGAGGCGCTCTCGCAGTCCATCTCGATCTACCTCCTGCTCGCGATCGGCGTGAAGGGCGGCGTCGCCCTGCGCGGCGAGACGGTGGGCGACGTCGTCGGACCGGTCGCGCTGGCCCTCGCCCTCGGCATCGTCATCCCGCTCGGCGCCTACGGCGCGCTGCGGTGGCTGTCGCGGCTCGGCCCCGTGGATCGCGGCGCGGTCGCCGCCCACTACGGCTCGACCTCTCTGGTCACCTTCACGGCGGCCCTCGTCTTCCTCGAGTCGGCGGGCACCGCGGTGCCCGGCTACGCGGCGACCCTGCTCACCGTGCTGGAGATCCCCGGCATCATCGTCGGCCTCCTCCTCGCCAACCGGCACGCCGCGCGCCACGTCGGCTGGGCGGGTGCGGTGCACGAGGTGCTCGCCGGCAAGTCGATCGTCCTCCTCGTCGGCGGTCTCCTGCTCGGGTGGGCGATCGGGGCCGAGGGCTACTCGCCCGTCGAGCCGCTGTTCGGCGACCCCTTCCGCGGCGTGCTGACGCTCTTCCTCCTCGGACTCGGCATCGAGACGGGCACGCGCCTGCGCTCGGTGCGCGCCGCGGGGCTAGGCCTCGTCGCCTTCGCCCTCGTCTTCCCGCTCGTCGCCGGAGCCCTCGGCGTCGTCGCGGGTGCGCTCATCGGCATGCCGGCGGGGGGCTCGGCGATCCTCGGCGTGCTGTGCGCGAGCGCCTCCTACATCGCCGCGCCGGCCGCGGTTCGCTACTCGCTGCCGGAGGCGAACCCGGCGATCCCGCTCGCGGCGAGCCTGGGCGTGACCTTCCCGTTCAACCTCGTCGTGGGCATCCCGCTGCTGGCCCAGCTCGCCGCGGCGCTCGCGTGACGGCGCCCGCTCAGTCGGCCAGCAGCTGGGCGATGCGGTGCTCGATGAGCTCCTTGAGCACGAGCGACGTCGCAGTGCGGCGGATGCCCGGGCACCGCAGGATCTGCTGGCCCACCTCGTAGAGGTGGTCGGCATCGCGCGCGACGACCTGGATGAGCAGGTCGTTGACGCCCGACATCGCGACGCACTCGATGATCTCGGGGATCTCGCGCAGCGCGACCATCGCGTCGTCGAAGCGGTGCTGGTCGACCTCGGCCGTCACCATCGCGCGGACGGCGTAGCCGAGCGACTCGGGGTGGGCCGTGATCGAGTGCGGGCGCAGGGTGCGGCCGTCGAAGAGCTGGCCGATGCGGTTCTGCACCGTCCCGCGCGCGAGGCCGAGGGAGTCGGCGAGCCAGCCGACCGTCGCGCGCGGATCGCGGTCGAGAGCGGCGAGGATGCGCCGGCTCGACCGATCCAGGAGTCTGGGCGAATTGACCATGCTGCGCTCACTGTACGCGCTCGCGCTGGTCGAATCGACCAGTTCTTCGGGCGGGTCTGGCGAAACTGGCGCGTTGGGCGTTGACTCACTGGTCATGATGCGCACCGGTGCGCGAGCGGCGATCCCGCGCGTGCCCCGGATCGATCCCGCCCACGACCGCACCGATCACTCTGGAGTCATCATGCCGACCGCCCCCCTGCCCGAGTTCACCCACGAGCGCGTCTCGACCGTGCGCGGCGAGCGCTCGGGCCTCGCGATCACCGTCGCCCTGCACTCCTCGGCGATCGGCCCCGCGCTCGGCGGCTGCCGCATGTGGCGCTACCCGCAGTGGATCGACGGCGTCGCCGACGCCATGCGCCTCGCCTCGGCCATGACGATGAAGAACGCGCTCGCCGACATCGGCGCCGGCGGCGGCAAGTCGGTCATCGCGCTCGGCCCCGACGACGTCGTCGATGACGAGCGCCGCCGCGCAGCACTGCTCGACCTCGGCGAACTCATCGAGACCTACGACGGCCGCTACCGCACCGCGGAGGACGTCGGCACGACCGAGCACGACATGCTCGTCGTGCGCGAGCGCACCGAGCACGTCGTGGGCCTGCCCGCCGCCAACGGCGGAGCGGGGGAGCCCGCGGAGGGCACGGCCCTCGGCGTGTTCGTCTCGATCGAGCGCGTGATCGAGGAGCTCTTCGACTCGGGCTCGCTCGTCGGCCGCTCGTTCGTGATCTCCGGTCTGGGGCAGGTGGGTTCGCGCCTCGCCGAGCGCCTCGCCCGTGCGGGCGCGCAGCTGTTCGTCACCGACATCGCCGACTCGAAGCGCGGGCTCGCGGCGGACCTCGGCGCGACGTGGATCGACGTCGACGCAGCCCTCACGACCCCGGCCGACGTGTTCGTGCCCGCCGGCCTCGGCGGGGTCCTGACTCCCGCGTCGATCGCGACGCTTCCCGTGCGCGCCGTCGTCGGCCCGGCCAACAACCCCCTCGCCTACCGGTCGGGAGCCGAGCACCTCGCGGCCCGCGGCATCCTGTACGCCCCCGACTTCGTCGTCAACGCCGGCGGCGTGATCCACCTCGCCCTCACCGGTGACGGCGCCTCGCCCGCGGCGATCGACGCGCGACTGCGCGGCATCGGCGACACGCTCTCCGAGATCCTCTGCGCGGCTCGGGCGAAGGGCGTGACGCCGCTCGCCGCGGCGGAGGCGCTCGCGGTCGAGCGCGTCGAGCGGGCGCGGGCGGCGTCCTCGCTCGCAGCGCTCGCCGGCTGACCGGCGCTCGGTCGGGCCGTCAGCGCGCGGTCAGCACCTCGAGTGCCATGCCGGGGCACGCGCCACGGTCGAAGCCCTCGAGCGCGGCGCCCCGGATCGAGTCGCCCGTCTCGCGCCGTGCGCTCGTCGACAGGAGCACGCGGCCGACGCCGTTGACGATCGAGATGTCGTCGCCGAAGGCGCGCAGCCGGGGCAGGAGGTCGCGCTCGACCTGGTCGATGAGGAGGTCGAGACCCGCGACGCCGACGAACTCGCCGTCGAGGTCGACGGGGGCGGCGACGGTGATGGTGTACTCGTCGCTGCAGAGGTAGTCGACGTAGGGGCCGGCGACGTGCGGCTCGCGGCTCGCCTGCGGCACGCGGTACCACTCGAGCTCGCTGTAGTCGATGAGCTCCTTGTTGACCGACTGCGAGGCGAGCACGAGCTTCGCGTGGTCGGCGCCCTGCCACCAGGCGAGGTGGCTGCGCGCGTCGGCCAGCCAGTCGAGAGCGGCGATGAACCCTGCGCCGTACACGGGCAGGTCGAGCGAGTCGAAGGTGCGGCGAGCGTAGGGCTCGACGAGGTCGTCGAGCACCTCGGTCGTCACGGCGCCGCGCCCGCCCGCGTCGCGCAGAGCGGCGGCGAGCTCGCCCGTCCAGGAGGACAGCGAGTCGATCGCGCGGCCGAAGTACTCGGTGACGAGCGCGACGGGGTCGGGGGCCGTCCGGTCTGCGGCGGCGGGGGTGGCTGAGGTCACGGGGCGGTCCTCTCGGCGGGGCTCGCGGACGGGGACTCGCGCAGGTCGATGAGCCAGTCGACGCAGCGGTGGATCTTGGCGCGGATGATCGCCCCGGCTCGCACCTCGTCGCCCTCGGCGACGGCGTCGAGCAGGGCGAGGAGGTCGGTGCGATTGGAGAGCCGGGCATCCGCGTCGGTGTCGACGAGCGCGAAGAACGGCGAGAGCTCGCCCTGCAGGCGCATCTGCTCGCGCGTCAGGCGCGCCGACTGGCTGAGTGCTGCGAGCTCGATCTGCGTGTCGTCGGTCGCGCGCCGCCACGCGGCGAGGTCGTCGTCGCGCACGCGGTCGAGGCGCGCGCGGATCGCCGCGATCTCGCTCGGGTCGGCACGACGGGCGGCGAGCTCGACGCACGCGACCGTGATCGCGAGGTAGTGGGCCGCGAGGTCGCGCAGGGCGACGCGCGAGGTCTCGGCGAGCGTGCGGAGCGCGAACGCGGCGGGGTCGGCGTCGTCGCTCACGAAGCTGCCGCCGTTGCGGCCGCGGCGAGTGACGATGAGTCCGCGCTCGCGAAGAGCGAGGAGAGCCTCGCGAGCGGTGGCGGGCGCGACGCCGAACGAGCGCGCGAGGTCGGTCTCGGCGGGCAGGCGCTCGCCCGAGGGCAGGACGCCGCCGATGATCGCGTCGGCGATGCGCCGCTCGACGAGGGCGGCGCGCCCCTCGTCGCCGATCGGCTGGAACACCGCGCGGTGCAGTCGCGTCGGCCGGCCGGATCGGGGGGCGGGGGTCACCCGGTCATTCTCCGCCTTCGCGCCCATCGGCGCCGTCGGCGCGCGGTCCGGATGCGCGGCGTGCGCGAGGGAGTGCTCGAGCATGCACCCCTCCTCCTCGCGTCCGGCGCGACCGGACCGACACGAGACCGTTACGTCCTTGCAACATTACCTATGAAACCATATGTTTATAGTTATCACCTCGGTCCACCGATGCACCAGGAGCCGCCGCCCATGGCAGACACCGCCGCCACCCCTCACGCCGTCGAGCTGCGCGGCGTCAGCAAGCGATTCGGCGACACGACCGCCGTCGCCGAGCTCGACCTCGCCGTCCGCTCGGGCGAGTTCTTCTCCATGCTCGGCCCGTCGGGCTCGGGCAAGACCACCGTGCTGCGCATGATCGCCGGCTTCGAGGAGGTCACGAGCGGGAGCATCCTGCTCGACGGCGACGACGTCACGCGCTCCGCGCCCTTCGACCGGGCCGTCAACACGGTCTTCCAGGACTACGCTCTCTTCCCGCACATGACGATCGCGCAGAACGTCGCGTACGGCCTCACCGTGCGGAAGACCCCGAAGGCCGAGACGCAGCAGCGCGTCGCCGAGGCCCTCGAGCAGGTGCGGCTCGGCTACGCGGCCGACCGCCTGCCCCACCAGCTCTCCGGCGGCCAGCGCCAGCGCATCGCTCTCGCTCGCGCTCTCATCCTGCGCCCGCGCGTCCTGCTGCTCGACGAGCCGCTCGGCGCCCTCGACAAGCAGCTGCGCGAGCAGATGCAGATCGAGCTCAAGCAGATCCAGCGCGAGGTCGGCATCACCTTCATCTTCGTCACGCACGACCAGGAGGAGGCGCTCACCCTGAGCGACCGCATCGCGGTCTTCAACCAGGGCCGCGTCGAGCAGGTCGGCACACCGCGCGAGGTCTACGAGTTCCCGCAGACGGCGTTCGTCGCCGGCTTCCTCGGGGTCTCGAACCTCATCGCGCCCGACCTCGCCGAACGGCTCACGGGCGAGTCCCGCGCCTTCACCGTGCGCCCCGAGCGGGTGCGCATCGCCCCCGCCGATGCGGCCCCCGCGGCGCACGAGACCAGCGTCCTCGGAACGATTTCCGAGCTCGTCTACACCGGCCCCGCGACGCGCTACATCGTCGAGGGCGAGCACGGCCTCCGCGTCATCGCCGAGCGCCACAACGACCACGCGCCGAACGACACGGCGCCGTGGTCGCGCGGCGATCGCGTGCGCGTCGTCTGGGCGACGGAGCACGCGGCCGTCGTGCCCTGATGCGGATGCTCGAGCTCGCGCCGACCGCGCGCCGAGCATCCGCCCCCGATCGCGTCACCGCACCACCCGCAACATCCGACCCACCCCCATGCATCACCCACCGAGAGAAACAGAGGAGAACCATGAAGAAGCGTTATCGCGCGCTCCCCGCCATGGCAGCAGCAGCGGCGCTGGTGCTCGCGGGCTGCGCAGCCGACGCCGGCTCGAACGGCGCCGGCGAGCTCACGTTCGACGTGCCCGACGTCCCCACCCTCGACGAGAAGGGCGACTACGAGGACGCGGTCGACATCATCGCCTGGTCGGGCTTCGTCGAGCCCGAGTGGGCCGACGCGTTCACCGACGAGACAGGCTGCGTCGTGAACCGTCGCGTCGCCGGCACCTCTGACGAGATGGTGCAGCTCATGCGCACGGGCGACTACGACCTCGTGTCGGCCTCGGGCGACGCGAGTCTGCGCCTCATCGTCGGCGGAGACGTCGCCCCGATCAACACCGAGCTCATCCCGAACTTCTCCGACGACATCGTCGAGGGCATGAAGGGCCAGCTCTACGACACGATCAACGGCAAGGTCTACGGGATCCCGATCGGCCGCGGCGCGAACATCCTGCAGTACAACACGGAGGTCGTCACCGAGGAGCCCACGAGCTGGGACATCGTGTGGGAGGCCGACAGCCCCTACGCCGGCCAGATCACCGCGTACGACGCGCCGATCTACATCGCCGACGCGGCGGTCTACCTGATGTACCACGAGCCCGAGCTCGGCATCGAGAACCCGTACGCGCTCGACGAGGAGCAGCTCGCCGCGGCGATCGAGCTCCTGCAGCAGCAGAACGACCTCGTCTCGGAGTACTGGAGCGACCCCGTCGCCCAGATCACGTCGTTCGCGGGCGGCACGACCGTCGCCGGCACGTCGTGGGAGATCCTGCGCAAGCTCGCCGCCGACGACAGGCTCCAGGGCACGCTGCCCGTCGAGGGCTCGACCGGCTGGTCGGACGCCTGGATGATCTCCGCCGAGTCGGACGCCCCGAACTGCGCCTACGAGTGGATGAACTACACGAGCTCGGCCGAGGTCAACGGCAAGATCGCGATGAACTTCGGAATGGCGCCCGCCAACGGCGCGTTCTGCGAGCTCAACGACGAGGCCGCCGCCCACTGCGAGGAGTTCAACGCCCTCAACGAGGAGTACTTCGAGAACGTCTGGTACTGGACGACCCCGATCGAGCAGTGCCTCGACGGGCGCACGGACGTCACGTGCACCTCGTTCCAGGAGTGGACCGACGCCTGGGTGTCGGTCAAGGGCTAGAGCCCAGACACCGCTCCGGGGCGGAGCCGAACCACGGCGCCGCCCCGGAGCATCCCCTCATCGCTCCTCAGCCCGCCCGCCCCGCAACCGAAGGACGCTCGTGACGTCGACCGCCACCAAGCCCGTCTCGACGCTGCTGTACCGCAGCCGTCGACTGCGGCTCGGCTCGCTCCTGACCCTGCCGCTCGTGTGGCTCGTCGGGCTGTACATCGCCTCGCTCGCGCTGCTGCTCGCGACGGCCTTCTGGCGCGTCGACCCGTTCACCTCGAAGGTGACACCGGCGTTCCAGTTCGACGCCTTCGAGCAGCTGCTCTCGAACCAGGCCTACCTCTCCACCTCGCTGCGCACGCTCGGCATCGCGCTCACCGTCACGGTCGTGAGTGCGGCGTTCGCCATCCCGCTCGGGATCTACATGGCGAAGATCGCCTCGCCGTGGATGCGCGCCTTCCTCGCCGTCGCCATCACCCTCCCGCTGTGGGCCGGCTACCTCGTCAAGATCCTCGCGATGCGCGTGACGTTCACCGAGGAGGGCTTCTTCAACTCCTTCTTCGGGGTCTTCGGCATCTCGGGCCCCGGCTTCAGCCAGACCACGGTCGTGCTCACCCTGACGTACCTGTGGTTCCCGTACATGGCTCTGCCCGTCTACACGGCGATCCGGCAGATCCCCGTCAACCTGTTCGACGCGAGCGCCGATCTCGGCGCGCGGGGCTGGACGACCATCCGCACCGTCGTCCTGCCGCTCCTCGCCCCGGCCCTCATCGCCGGCTCGGTCTTCACGTTCTCGCTGAGTCTCGGCGACTACATCGCCGCCGAGCTCGTGGGCGGGCGCACGCAGATGATCGGCTCGGTCATCGCCAACAACATCAACCTCAACCCGCCCGTCGCCGCGGCGTTCGCCCTCGTGCCGATCGCGTTCGTCGTGGTGTACCTGCTCGGCACGCGCCGCACCGGCGCCCTCGAGCGGATGTAGGGAAGGCCGCTCATGCTCAGACTCACTCGCGGGGCACGCATCGCGCTCGGCGCCGTCGTCGGCATCGTGCTCGTGTTCATGTACGTGCCGCTCATGCTCGTCATCGTCAACTCGTTCAACGCCGCGCGCATCCCGAGCTGGCCGATCGAGGAGTTCTCCCTCCGCTGGTGGGAGGCCGCGTTCGCCAACCAGGCGCTCTGGACGGCCGTCGGCAACTCGGTCATCGTCGGCCTCGGTGCGATGGTCATCGCCCTGCTGCTCGGCACGCTCTCGGCCTTCGCCTTGCAGCGCTTCGAATTCTTCGGGAAGCAGACGGTCAACCTGCTCATCGTGCTGCCGATCGCCCTGCCGGGCGTCGTCACCGGTGTCGCCTTCAGCAACACCTACAACAACGTGCTGGAGCCGATCGGGATCCAGCTCGGCTACTTCGGGATGATCGTCGCCCACGCGACCTTCTGCATCGTCATGGTGTTCAACAACGTCTTCGCCCGCCTGCGCCGCATGAGCCCGAGCATGCAGGAGGCCTCGATGGACCTCGGCGCGAGCCTCTGGCAGACCTTCCGGCTCGTGACCTTCCCGCAGTTCCGGACGGCGTTCGTCGCGGGAGCGCTCCTCGCCTTCGCGCTGAGCTTCGACGAGCTCGTCGTGACGATCTTCACCGCGCCGGCCGGCGTCGACACCCTGCCGCTGTGGATCTTCAACCAGATGTCGCGCCCCAACGAGGCGACGCAGGTCAACGTCATCGCGACGGTGCTCATCCTGCTGTCGTTCATCCCCGTCTACGTCTCGCAGCGCCTCACCCGGGCACAGGAGGACGAGCGGTAGAAGGATGCTCGGCGCGGGTCGCGGCCCGGGCTCGAGCATCCGCTCACGCGCGTCAGCGCCCCTGCCCCTCGTGTCGCGGTGGGGGGCGGTCGCGAGGGGCGGGTGGCGCGAGTCGTGGTGGGCGGCCTGGGCTGGCCGATCGTGCGCTGCAGGCGTCTATCGGGCAGTTGTTGCGCTCCTCTCGGTGGGAGGCCGCAACAAGTGCCCGATGGACGCGGTTCTGTGCGCGAACCCGCCAGCCGTCGAATGCTCTGCCCGCATCAGCGGGTCAGCGCACCCTCGGGCAGCGACAGCTCGCGCTCGACGACGCGCGCGATGAGTGCGAGCCCCGAGCCGGTCGGACCGTAGTCGACGAGCTCGTGCGCGTTGAGCCCGTCGACCATTGCGAGCACGTGCGCCGCGACGCGGTCGAGTTCGCGCACGTGCATCGACGCGGGCGCGGCGGCCCGCAGCGCGTCGACGATCGCGGAGTGCCAGGCCGTCATTTGCTCGCGCACCGCCTCGGCGAGCACGGATGACCGGCGCGCGATGCTCCACGCGTCGACCCACACCCCCGTGACGTCGTCGCGGCTGCCGTCGAGCAGAGTCGCGAGCAGCGCCTGCAGCCGGGCGTTCGGATCGCGCACGGCGATCGCGTGAGCGCGCACCTCGGCGAGCTCGGCCCCGACGATCGACGTGAAGGTGTCGGCGACGAGGCGCTCCATGCTGGGGGCGTAGTGCGCGACGAGGCTCGAGGCGACTCCGGCCCGCGCCGCGACGGCGCGCAGCGTGAGGGCGTGCAGGCCCTCCTCGAGCGCGAGGCCCTCGGCAGCCGTTGCCAGCTGGGCGGCGCGATCGGCGGGGGAGGTGCGAGAAGCGCGAGGCCGAGCATCCGCGATCGCCGCAGCGGCGCCCGGCGTGACCCGGCCGACAGCGACGCCCGGCGAGACCCGGCCGTCGACCTCGCCCGCTGTTGACATGCCCGCCCCCGCCTCGGTAGTTTTCGAGCAGTCTAGATATTGATCGCGTGATCAACAAGAGGCCGGCGATGACGGCCCCGCCCACGACGAGGAGCCGACGATGGCCTGGCGCATGCCCGCAGAGACGGCACCCCACGAGCGCATCTGGATGGCGTTCCCGCGCGAGGGCGAGGTCATGGGCGACAGCTCGGCCGCGCGCGAGTCGACCTACGCCGCCTGGACGGCCGTCGCCCACGCGATCCTGCCGTTCGAGCCCGTCACGATGGTCGTCGACCCGAGCGAGCGCGAGCGCGCCCGCCGCATGCTGAGCGCCGACATCGACATCATCGAGGCCCCGCTCGACGACTTCTGGATGCGCGACTTCGGCCCCACCTTCGTCATCGACGACGTGACCGGCGAGCTCGGCGGCGTCGACTGGATCTTCAACGCCTGGGGCCAGGGCGCCGACTGCGAGAACGACGCGCTCATCGCCGCACGCATCCTCGACGAGCTGGGAGTGACTCGTGTGTCGAGCCTGCTCGTCAACGAGGGCGGCGGCATCCACGTTGACGGCGAGGGCACCGTGCTCGTGACCGAGACCGTGCAGCTCGACCCCGACCGCAACCCGTGGGCCACGAAGGAGCGCGTCGAGGCCGAGCTCGCCCGCACCCTCGGCGTCGAGAAGGCCATCTGGCTTCCGCGTGGCCTGACGCGCGACTACGACGAGCTCGGCACCCGCGGGCACGTCGACATCGTCGCGACCTTCGCGAGCCCGGGCCGCGTGCTCGTGCACGCGCAGCACGACCCCGCGCACCCCGACCACGCCGTCATGCCGGTCATCCACGACACCCTGCGCGCCGCGACCGACGCGCGCGGCCGCACCCTCGAGCTCATCGAGCTGCCCGCCCCCGCGCAGCTGCGCGACGACGAGGGCTTCGTCGACTACAGCTACGTCAATCACCTCGTCGTCAACGGCGGCATCATCGCGTGCGGCTTCGGCGACGATGCGGCGGATGCTCACGCTCGCGCCGTTCTGGCCGACGCGTACGGCCGCGAGGTCGTGACGGTCGATGCGCGCGAGATCTTCGCGCGCGGCGGGGGGATCCACTGCATCACGCAGCAGCAGCCGCGAGCCGGACTCGCGACGCTCGGACTCGCGACGGCGACGGGGGAGGGCGACCGGTGACGGGCATCCCGCTCGTCGAGGCGTCGATCGGCGAGCTGCGGCGCGCGCTCGACGAGGGCCGCACGACCGCGGTCGAGCTCGTCGAGGGCTACCTCGATCGCATCGCCGCCTACGACGCCGGAGGCCCGCACCTGAACGCCTTCGTCGTGATGAACCCCGAGGCGCTCGACGAGGCGCGCGCGAGCGACGAGCGTCGCGCGCGCGGCGAGGTGCTGAGCCCGCTCGACGGCATCCCGTACGGGGCGAAGGACAGTTACATGGTCCGGGGGCTCACCGTCGCGAGCGGCTCGCCCGCCTTCGCCGACCTCGTCGCCCAGCGCGACGCGTTCACGATCGACCGCTTGCGCGCCGGGGGAGCGATCTGCCTCGGCCTCACCAACATGCCCCCGATGGCGAACGGCGGCATGCAGCGCGGCCTCTACGGCCGCGCCGAGAGCCCGTACAACCCCGACTACCTGACCGCGCCGTTCGGCTCGGGCTCGTCGAACGGCTCGGGCACCGCGGCGGGCGCGAGCCTGTGCGCGTTCGCGCTCGCGGAGGAGACCTGGTCGAGCGGTCGCGGCCCCGCGTCGAACAACGGCCTGTGCTGCTACACGCCGAGCCGCGGCGTCATCTCGGTGCGCGGCAACTGGCCCCTCGTGCCGACCATGGACGTCGTCGTGCCCTACGCGCGCTCGATGGACGACCTGCTGCTCGTGCTCGACCAGATCGTGGCGGACGACCTCGAGGCGCGCGGCGACTTCTGGCGCGTGCAGCCGTGGGTGAGCATCCCCGCGGCCTCGACCGTGCGCCCTCTCTCGTATGCCGCCCTCGGCACGTCGGCAGCGCGCGCGACCGCGCTGCGCGGCGCGCGGGTCGGTGTGCCGCGCATGTACATCGGCGCCGAGCCCGACTCGGACGACCCGATCGAGACTCGCGCGACCGTGATCGCGCAGTGGGAGAAGGCCCGCCGCGATCTCGAGGCCGCCGGCGCCGAGGTCGTCGAGGTCGACTTCCCCGTCGTCACGAACTACGAGAGCCGCGGTCGCACGCCCGACCGCTCGCTGCCCGCCCGCGGCCTCGTGCCCGAGGGCTTCGCCGACTCCGAGCTGTGGGAGCTCTCGATGTGGGGCTGGGAGGAGTTCCTCCAGGCGAACGGCGACCCGCGCCTGCAGCACCTCGTCGACGTCGAGCCCGAGCTCATCTTCCCGGCCCCGCCAGGGTCGCTCCCCGGACGCTACGACGACCACCTGAGCCGCTTCGCCCCGGAGGATGTGCCGCTCGAGGAGTACGTCCATCGCGCTCGCCGACACGGCGTGCCGGCACTCGCGGACATCCCGCACATCGAGGCGGGGCTGCACGGTCTCGAGGAGGCGCGCCGCATCGACCTCGAGGCCTGGATGGACGACCTCGGCCTCGACGCCGTCGTGTTCCCCGCGGTCGCCGACGTGGGCCCGGCCGATGCCGACGTGAACCCCGCGAGCGCCGAGCTCGCGTGGCGCAACGGCACGTGGGTCGCGAACGGCAATCTGGTGCCGCGCCACCTGGGGATCCCGTGCGTGCAGGTCGGCATGGGCCTCACGACCGACATCGGGATGCCCGTGGGGCTCACCTTCGCCGGTCGCGCCTACGACGACGCCCGGCTCCTCGCCCTCGCCGCCGGGTTCGAGGCGTCGGCGAACCGCGAGGGCTCCGCGCTCGGGTCGACGCGCGTCCCGGCGCCGCGCACGCCGGAGCTGTGATCCGATCCGACTCTTGACCTTCCCTCGCCCGGGGTTCATGCTGGCGGCACCATGAGCGACGTCGATGACTATCTCGCGCGGTTCCCGGCCGACGTCCAGACCATCCTGCGCGGCATCCGGAGCGCCATCCGCAGCGCCGCCCCGACGGGCGAGGAGCGCATCCGGTACGGGATGCCCGCCGTCGAGCTCGAGAGCGGCTACTGGCTGCACTTCGCCGGGTGGAAGAACCACGTCGGCATCTACCCGGTGCCGCGCGGCGACGAGGCCTTCGAGGCCGCGATCGCGGAGTACCGGTCGGCGAAGGACACCGTCAACCTGCTCTACTCGAAGCCCATCCCGTTCGAGCTCGTGACGCGCATCGCCGAGCACGCGGCACGGCACTCCGCGGTGCATGCGCGTCCTGCCCACGCAACCCCCGCGCGCGGCTGAATCGTCTTCAGTAGGGTCGCCCCATGAACCTCTTCTCGAAGAAGGCCGAATCCGGCCCCGCAGACGCCGATCTCGGCGACGCGGCCGACGCGTACTCCGCCGCCGCGAGCGACGCGCGACCCTCCTCGTCCTCCTCCTCGGAGGACGCCGCGATCTCCTGGCGCGACGACCGCGTCGGCGCGAGCGCGCGCGGTGAGAACCCCATGGTCATGCTCGAGCTCTCGAGCGGCTGGGCGGTCATCGGCGACACGCAGTTCCTCCCCGGCTACTCGCTGCTCATCAGCAAGCACCGGGACGCGGAGATGCTCAGCCAGCTCACGCGCGAGCAGCGACTGCAGTTCCTGGCCGATCTCGACCTCCTCGCGATCGCGGTCGAGCGCGCGTGCATCGAGAAGGATCCTGCCTTCCGCCGCGTCAACATCGAGATCCTCGGCAACACCGACGCCTACGTCCACGCCCACGTCTTCCCCCGCTACGAGTGGGAGGGCCCGAAGGCCGAGCGCCCCGTCTGGGACTACCGCGAGACGCACTGGACGGACGAGCTCCACGCCTACAAGCCCGGGCATCAGCCGCTGCGCGATGCGATCACGGCGCAGCTCCGCGAGCTCTCGGGGATCAAGGAGGAGCCCGAGGGCCCTCTCGCGCAGCCGCACGAGATCGAGCTCGAGGGCCCCGTGAGCACCGAGCCTGAATCGGCGCCCGAGTCGGCGCCCGAGCCGACGACCGCGCCGGCGCCCGCGCCGAGCGACGACGTCGAGCAGAAGCAGCGGCCCGAGCCCGCCCCTACCGCTGGATGACCGGCGCGCCCCAGCCGTCGTAATCGCCCCGGCGCACCTCGACGACGGCGAAGACCTCCTCGACCATCGCGTCGGCGGTCTCGATGTCGACGGTCGACTGCTTGGTCGCGCGCAGCGTCGCGCGGAACAGCATGCGGCGCGTGACGGCGACCTCGTAGCCGAGCGCCTCGAGGTCGCGCGCGGCGGAGCGGGCGTCCTTGATGGCGGCGAAATTGGCGAAGTGCTCGACCTCGCGCGGCAGGTCGACATCGTCGCGCATCTTGATGCGCTGGCTGAACTGCTCGACGTTCGAGGTCAGGTGCGGCCGGATGTCTCCCACGGCGGTCGAGCATAGACCCGACCGGGCGCGCCCGCGAAGCCGACGCGGATCGCTCAGGACTCGCGAAAACTGAGGATTCATGTTCTTATGACTCCAAGACGCGCGCGCTCCCCATCCACGGTCTCCACAACGCCTGGGATCTCGGCGGCCTCCCGCTCGACGACGCCGACCGCGACACGGTGCGCGGTCGCGTCTACCGGTCGCCTCGCCTGGACGCCCTCGACGACGAGGGGTGGGATGCCCTGCTCGAGGCCGGCGTGCGCACGATCGTCGATCTGCGCAACGACGACGAGGTCGCTCGCATCGGCGTCCCGGCCGGCATCACGGTGCACCGCGCCCCGATCGAGGATCAGGGCGACGTCGAGTTCATGGCCCGCTACGGCGAGCACCTGAACTCGCCGCGGTACTACCCGGAGGTGCTGCGCCGCTGGCCGCACCTCGTCATAAGTGCGCTGCGCCCGGTCGCCGAGGCGCCCGCGGACGGCGCCGTGCTCATCCACTGCGCGGGCGGCCGCGACCGCACGGGTCTCATCGCCGCGATGCTGCTCCAGCTCGCGGGCGTCATGCGCGCCGGCATCGTCAACGATTACTGGCTCGCGGTCATCGCGGCGAACTTCCACCTGCGCGAGAACCCCCGCCCGCACGACCCGTGGCGGTCGAACCGCGAGCTCGGGCCGTGGCTAGACCGGGTGACGGGCGAGCTCCACCTCTTCCTCGACGCGTTCGACGCCGAGGCCTGGCTGCGCGATCACGGCGCCGCCGATCTCGTCGAGCCCCTCCGCACGCGACTCCGCGACGAATGGCACCCTGACGCGGGTATCGAGTTCTCCTCGCGCTCCGCCTAGCCTTCTCTCTGGGGAGGTGTGCATGACCCGAACGCGCGCGCGCGACGAGGCGCGTCATCGCGCCCTCACGGGCGACGACAGCCGTGCGGCGTCCGACGCCCTGCTCGACGGTCTGCGCGAGCGGCGATTCGGGCCCGCCGCGTGGGGTCGGTTCGCGGCCGACACGACGGCCCGCAGCATCCTCGAGGCGCGCAAGCGGCCGCGCGCGGTCGTCGAGGCGACCGCCGTGCACGCGGCGATGGCGGCCCTCGCGCACCCGCGGGGCCGAGCGTGGGTGCTCACGAGCTGGCTCATGACGGTCACCCACCTGGGGATGCTCGAGGAGCGCCGCACGATGGGCGCCCCCAATCTGCTCACCATCGCGCGCGCGAACCTGCCCGCGGCCTCCGCCCGGCTCGGCGGCGCCATCCCGGTGCTCGCGCTCGCGACCGACTTCGTCGACGGCAAGCTCGCGCGCGGCACCGGCACGGTCACGCGCTTCGGAACGCAAGGCGACTACCTCTCCGACACTGTGCTCTGGACGTGGTTCGTCCTCAAGCACGAGCCGAGCACCGCGTGGCGCGTCATCACCTTCGCCGCGTGGGCCGCCCCCGTGGCCGCGCTCGCCGCGGTCAGCTTCGCGCGCGGCGGCGTCGTCGACCTGCCGCGCTCGGCGTGGGTCCGCCCCGCGGCCGTCGTCGAGGTCATCATCGGAGCGCGCGCGATCGGCCGGCTCGTGAGCAGGCGGCGGGATGCCCGGCTCGAGCGCGCGGAGGTCGCGGCATGAGCGCGCCGCTGCCGTACCGGCCGCTCGATGCCGAGCTCGCGACCGACCGCTTGAGCCTCACCCCGTTCCAGCCGGAGGACGCCGTCGCGTACGCCGCCATCTGGACGGCGCGCGGCGGCGAGCCCGCGACGGCCGCGCAGGTCCTCGATCGCGTTCCCGCCCTCGAGCACCAGCTCGCCGATCACCGGCTCGGGCTCCGGATGCTGCGGCTCGCGGGGGAGCGGTGGCCCGTCGGCTACGTCGCCCTCATCCCGGGGCGGGCGACCGTCGACGAGCCGGAGCTCGTCTCGGAGCTGCTTCCCGCCGTTCACGGCCACGGGCTCGCGACCGAGGCGGCCCGCGCGCTCGCCGACGCCGCCTGGCGAACCGGCCGCGCGCGGCTGTGGACGACGATCGCGGCGAGCAACGCCGCGTCTCTCCGGGTCGCCGCGAAGGTCGGCTTCATCGCCCAGCACGTCACGCACGACGAGCGGGGCGAGGTCGTCTGGAGCGCTCTCGAGCGCCCCGTACAGTAGCGGCGTGACCCCGGCCCCGCCGCACGACCCCGACGCTCTGACCGCCGCCCTCGAGATCCTCGAGTGCCCGCTCTGCCGCGAGGCACTCGAGCGCGTCGACGGCGGAGTCGGCTGCGAGGCGGGCCACCATTTCGATGTCGCGCGGCAGGGCTACGCGAGCATGCGCGGCGGCGCCTCGACCGCGACGGGCGACACGGTCGCGATGGTCGAGGCGCGCGAGCGGGTGCAGGCCTCGGGCGCGCACGACGGCATCGTCGCGGCGATCGTCGACGCCGTGCCGGAGGGCGCCCGCTGGATCGTGGATCTCGGCGGCGGCACCGGCTGGCACGCCGCCCGGGTCCTCGACGCGCGACCCGGCCTGCGCGGTGTCGTCCTCGACGCCTCGGTGCCCGCCCTGCGACGCGCGGCCCGCGCCCACGAGCGCCTCGCCGCCGTCGCGAGCGACGTGTGGCGGGGCATCCCGGTGCAGGACGCGAGCGTCGACGTCGCGCTCCGGGTCTTCGCGCCGGGCGGCGGCGAGCGCGGTGCGGCGGAGCTCGAGCGGATCCTCGCCCCGGGCGCGCGCGTCGTGATCGTCGTGCCCGAGGCCGACCATCACCGCGAGCTCGTCGACACCCTCGGGCTCCTGCGCGTGCCGGCCGGCAAGGCGGAGGAGGCCGCGGCGAGCATCCCGGGCGCCCGCGTGCTCTCGACGACGCGGGTGAGCGCCGTGCACGAGCTCGGCCGCGACGAGGTGCTCGACCTCGTGATGATGGGGCCGAACGCGTTCCACCACGAGCGCGCGGCGCTCGCCGACCGCCTCGCCGAGCGGCCCGCGCCCGTCGCCGTGACGATCGCCGTGAGCGTCGTCGTGCTCGAGGTCGACTGAGGCCCGAGCCGACCCCGCTGGGCCCGCTCCGCCGCCGCGCCTGATTTGCCGCCGAACGGTGCGCAATCCCGGGAGACTGCCCGCACCGCGCGTAGGGTGTCCGCGTGTGGCGTGCCGACCGATACGACGATCCCGATGTCGCTGACGACGACGCTCCCGCGACCGCCGCAGCCGGCGGGACGAGCGCGAGCGCGCTCACGATCGGGGATCCGACGGTGAGCGTCGGGAACATCGCGACCCCCGTCTGGGAGCGCTGGCGCGACGAGCTCGCGGGCCTCGGAGGCCGTTCGCCGCTGCTGCACTTCGACGACTCCGACCGCACGCGGATCGAGCTCGGCACGAGCCACCCCGGCGGGCTGGCCCGCTTCATCGCCGGCAGCCCGACCCTCCTGAGCAACCTCGTGCGCGACGACATCGCGCTGCGCCGGGCGCGGTTCGCCGCCGAGCGCATCGCCGACAAGGGCCTCGAGCTCGCGAGCGTGCGCGGCATCGACGCCGTCGCCCTCGGCATCGGCATGGTCGCGTGGCACCACGACGGCACCGATTACCGCGCGCCGCTCCTGCTGCGCCCGCTGCGGCTGCGCCGTCGGGGCAGGGATGTCGAGCTCACCCTCCGCGGCGACGTCGCCGTGAACCCCGCCCTGGTCCGCGCCCTCTCGCAGCAGTTCTCGCTGCACCTCGACACGCACGCCTTCGTCGCGCTGACCGACGACGAGGGCACGTTCAAGCCGAACCCGCCCCTCGACCGGCTCCGCGGGCTGACCGCGCACCTCGACGGGTTCACGATCGCCCCGCGTCTGGTCGTGAGCACGTTCGCGGAGATCGGCGCCCCGATGGCGGCCGACGCGCACGACCTCGCGCATCCCGTGCTCGACGCCCTCGCGGGCAACCAGAGCGCCCGCTGGGCCGTGCGCGAGAGCACGACGCCCGTCGAGCTCGTCCACGCCGACAAGCGGCCGCCCGAGACCGACCTCCTGCTGCTCGACGCCGACGCCGAGCAGGAGCAGGTGATCGCGAGCATCGCGGCCGGCAACTCGCTCGTCGTGAAGACCCTGCCGGGCACGGGCGGCACGCAGACGGTCGTCAACGCCGTCGGCGCCCTCGTCGCGCAGAACAAGCGCGTGCTCGTCGTGAGCCCGCGCCGCGCGAGCGTGCGATCGGTCGCGAGCCGCTTCGCCGAGATCGGGCTGCCCGGCCTCGCCGTCACGGCGCGGTCGCTGCGGCGCGACGTCATCCGCGCGATCTCGCGCAACGAGAAGGCCTCGCGCCCCCAGGTCGCCGACGTCAATGAGGCGCTCGCCCGCCTGCGCGGCGTGCTCGTCGACTACCGCGAGGCGCTCGCGCGGCCCGACGCCGCCCTCGGCATCAGCGTCTACGACTGCGTGACCGAGCTCAGCCGGCTCGCCCTCCTGCCGACGCCGCCGACCACGCGCGCGCGCCTCAGCCGTCAGGCCGTCGAGCTCCTCGCGCGGGATCGCGCCCACGCGAGCTCGGTCATGGTCCAGGCCGCGGAGCTCGGGCAGTTCAAGTACGGCCCCGACGACTCGCCCTGGTACGGCGCCCGCTTCGCGACGGGCGAGGAGGCCGAGCGCGCCCACGAGCGCGCGAAGCGCCTCCACCACGAGCTGCTGCCGCGCCTGCTCGAGCGCGCCAACGCGCTCGTCGGCTCGACCCACATGCGCCCGTTCGAGTCGGTCGCCGAGCTCGGCATCTACCTGCGCCTGCTCATCGACATCCGCGACACGCTCGACAAGTTCCAACCGTCCGTGTTCGACCGGTCGCTCAGCGAGCTCATCGCCGCGACGGCGCCGCGCCGCGAGGGCTCGTCGATGCCGGCCGCGACGCGTCGCCGCCTCAAGTCGCTCGCGAAGGAGTACCTGCGCCCCGGCGTCCACGTGAGCGACCTGCACGAGGCGCTCACGCGCATCCAGCAGCAGCGCGTGCTGTGGCAGCGCTTCGTGCCCGTCGGCATCACGCCGCAGGTGCCGGTCGGCATCGCGGACGTCCATCACGCCTTCCAGCAGGTCGAGCAGGATCTCGATGCGCTGGATGCCCCGCTCGGCCACGAGTCGAAGCCCCAGCTGCTCCGCCAGCGCCGCGTCGCCGACCTCGTCGAGCTCGTGGCCTCGCTCGCCGCCGAGAGCGACGTGCTCAACAACCTGCAGGAGCGCACCGAGCTGCTGCGCGAGATGGAGCGCTGGGAGGTCGGTCCGCTGCTGAGCGACCTGTCGGCGCGCCACGTGCCGCACGACCAGGTCGCCGCCGAGCTCGAGCTCGCGTGGTGGCGTTCGGCGCTCGACGCCCTGCTGCAGAGCGACCGCGCGCTCCTCGGCGCCGACACCGCCGTGCTCGACCGGCTCGAGGCCGACTTCCGCCTCGTCGACGAGGCGCACGCCGCGGGAACCGCCTCCCTCCTGGGGTGGCAGCTCGCCGAGAACTGGTCGATCGGCATCACCGACTGGCCCGACGAGGCGGCCGCGCTCAAGGCGCTGCTCAAGGCGGGCATGCTCACCTCCGGCGACCTGCAGAAGTGCGCGCCGCACCTCAGTCGGCCGATCGCCCCTGTGTGGCTCGCCTCCCCGTACGACGTGCACCGCATCAGCGACGACATCCCCTTCGACGCGGTGTTCCTGCTCGACGCGGGCGCCGTGACGATCCCCGAGGTCGCGGGGGCCATCCGCCGCGCCCGCCAGGTCGTCGCCGTCGGCGACCCGGTGACGCAGAGCCCCTCGCCGTTCACCGTCGCGCTCGACGCCGACGAGCCCCAGGTCGAATCCGACGTGGATGCCCGGCACGCCGCCTCGGCCCTCTTCCAGCTCGCCGAGCTCCTGCCGTCGATGTCGCTCACGCGCTCGTACCGCGCGGGCGGCGAGGATCTCGCCGAGCTCGTCAACCGCCGCTTCTACGCCGGCCGCATCGACTCGCTGCCGTGGGCGGGGTCCTTCCTCGGCCACCCCTCGATCGCGGTCGACCACCTCGCCGACGGCGTCGGGATGCCCGACGACGAGTCGGGCGCGGTCGAGAGCGTCGACGTCGAGGTCGAGCGCGTCGTCGACCTCGTGCTCGAGCACGCGACCGCTCGGCCGCACGAGTCGCTCATGGTCATCACCGCGAGCGCGAAGCATGCGTCGCGCGTCCACGCCGCCGTGCTCGAGGCGATCGGCACGCGCCCCGACCTCCACGACTTCGTGCTCGGCGATCGCCCCGAGCCCTTCGCCGTCCTCACGATCGAGCAGGCGGTGGCGCAGAGCCGCGACCGCGTCATCTTCTCGATCGGCTTCGGCCGCACGCCGCACGGCCGCGTGCTGAGCGAGTTCGGCGCGCTCGGCCGCCCGGGCGGCGACCGCCTGCTCGCGGTCGCGATGACGCGCGCCCGCCGGTTCGTGCGCATCGTGAGCTGCGTCCGCGCGGAGGACCTCGACGACGACCGCATGTCGCACGGCGCCCGCGCCCTCGCCGACCTGCTCGCCGACATCGAGGCCCGCCGGTCGCGCATCGAGTTGCCCGACGACAGCGACCCGATGCTCATCGACCTCGCCCGTCGGCTCGAGGCGCGCGGCCTGCGCGTGTCGCTCGGGCACCGGGGCAAGTTCCGTCTCGTGGCGAGCCGCGGCGGCTACTGCATCGCGGTCGACACCGACGCCTCGCTCATGGACATGAGCCTGCGCGAATCGCTGCGCCTGCGCCCCGACCTGCTGCGGCGACTCGGCTGGCACTACGCGCGCGTGCACGTCTTCGAGCTCTTCAGCCAGCCCGACGCGGTCGCCGACCGCATCGCGGCGATGGCCGGAGCCAGTGCAGGCTCCACGGGCCGCCCGTCGGCGGCGACCGAAGCCGCCGCGGCCCGGCACCGGGCCGCGCTCACCGAGACGCAGCCGATCGACGCGCTGCCGCCGATGCCGCAGTAGGGCTGCGCCGCACGAGAGATGGACGATCACCGCAGCGCCGACGCGCCCGACGGAATCCCTGCCGACGACTCGCTCCCCGAGGACCGGTCAGCGACGGGAGCGCGAGCGCGCGATTCGGAGCAGGCGGCTGACGAGAGCTCGCGCGACGCCGAGCCGACGCGCACTCCGATGCGCCGCCCGCGGCAGCGCAGGCGTGCGACGACCCCGCCCCCGCCCGGCTCCGACCCGAGCCCGATCGCCGAACCCGAGCGCCACCGGGTCGACGAGAACGACGCGCGGCTGACGGCCGAGAAGCCGCCGCACTACTGAGCGGCGCGGGGCGACCGCGACTCGCGGGTTCGTCGAGCATCAGGCGGCCGTGACGCGGTCATGCCGACCGTCGATCGGTCACTCGTTGCGGGCGGCCGCGCGGGCGGCGGCGATGACTGACCGATAGAC
>NZ_JAUSMI010000132.1 GCF_030645145.1 Microcella sp.
CGCCGCGACCGCGCCGCCGGCCTCCGCCCGCGCCCGCGCGAGGCCGATCGCGACGGCGCGCGAGTGCGCCATGAGGCAGTCGTCGAGGTCGAAGAGCATGACGCGGATGCTCGACCGCAGCTCGCCCGTCATCCGAGCACCGGCCACCGCTCGAGGTCCTCCACCGTGCCGAGGTCCTCCCGGCGCAGCTCTGCGTGCCAGCCGGGAGGGTGCGCGCCGTCCCGGTCGACGACGTCGCACGGTCCGTAGCCCGCCCAGCGGAAGCCCGCCGCCCGCGCGGCGTGCGCCGAGCCGAGGTTGCCCTCCACGCACTCCCACCGCAGCGAGCTCACGTCGTGCTCGGGCCCGAGCACCCACTCCACGAGGGCGCGCAGCGCCTCGGCCATGTACCCGCTCCCGCGGTGCTCGGCGCCCATCCAGTACCCCACGTAGCCCCGGCGACGCTGCCACGAGACGACGCCCATGAGCTCGCTCCCGCCGGAGGGGCGCAGCGCGAGGACCGCCTCCGAGCCGTCGTGCCAGGAGGCGGGCACGAACTCCTCGACGAAGGTCCGCGCGTCCTCCGCGGTGTACGGCACGGGCACGGTCGTCCACCGCTGCAGCTCCGGGTCCTGGCAGTGCCGGAGGACCGCGGGCACGTCGGCGGCGACGGGCGTGGAGAGCACGAGCCTCGGCGTCCGGAGCACGACCGGCTTCATGCGCGGGGCAGGAACCCGACCGCGTCGTACACGCGGGCGAGCGTCGCGTCCGCGATGGCGGATGCCCGGTCCGCGTTGATCGCGAGCAGCCGGTCGAGCTCGGCGGGGTCGTCGAGCAGCTCGAGCGTCCGCTCGCGGATCGGACGCAGCTCCTCCACCACGGCTTCGGCGACGGCCCCCTTGAGCGCACCGTACTGCAGCCCCTCGAACTCGGCCTCGATGTCGGCGACCGAGCGCCGCGTCACGATCGCGAGGATCGACAGCAGGTTCGATACGCCGGGCTTTTCGACGGGGTCGTACCGGACGACGCCCTCCGAGTCGGTGACGGCCGACTTGATCTTCTTCGTCAGGGCCTTATCGTCGTCGAGCATCCAGAGGATCCCCGCGGGGCTCTCGCCCGACTTCGACATCTTCGACCCAGGGTTCTGCAGGTCGTAGATCTTCGCGGTCTCCTTGAGGATCCGCACCTCGGGCACGACGAGGGTCTCGCCGAAGCGCGAGTTGAATCGCGTCGCGAGGTCGCGGGTGAGCTCGATGTGCTGGCGCTGGTCCTCGCCGACGGGCACGACGACGGCGTCGTAGAGCAGGATGTCGGCCGCCTGCAGGATCGGGTAGGTGAACAGCCCGACCGACGCGACATCGAGGCCGCCCCGCGCCGACTTGTCCTTGAACTGGGTCATGCGCGACGCCTCGCCGTAGCCCGTGATGGTGTTGAGTACCCAGGCGAGCTGCGCGTGCGCGGGCACGTGCGACTGCACGAAGAGGGTCGAGTGCTCCGGGTCGATGCCCGCGGCGATGTACTGGGCGGCCGTGCGGCGGGTGCGCTCGCGCAGCTCGGACGGGTCCTGCGGCACGGTGATGGCGTGCAGGTCGACGACGCAGAACACGGCGTCGTGGGTGGCCTGCATCTCACGCCACTGCAGCAGCGCTCCGGCGTAGTTGCCGAGGTGCAGGCTCGCGGCCGAGGGCTGCATGCCCGAGAACAGGCGGGGTGCGGTCATGAGACGGTCCTTCTCGAAGATCGAAGCGGCGGATGCTGGGCGCGAGTTGGGCTACAGCTCGTAGTCGACGACCACGGGCGCGTGGTCGCTCCAGCGCGTGTCCCACGTCGGCGCCCGGTCGATCGCGTAGCCGGTCACGGCGGCCGCGAGCGCGGGAGTGGCGACGTGGTAGTCGATGCGCCAGCCGGTGTCGGTGTCGAACGCCTTCCCGCGCTGCGACCACCAGGTGTAGGGGCCGTCGACCTCGCCGGCCTGAGCGCGACCGACGTCGACCCAGCCGAGGCCCGTGCCGGTCGTGCCGTCGTTGCACTCGATCGCCTCGCCGGCGGCGCCGAAGAAGCGGTCGAAGTAGGCGCGCTCGCGCGGCAGGAATCCCGCGCTCTTGCGGTTTCCGCGCCAGTTCTTGATGTCGAGCTCACGGTGCCCGACGTTGAGGTCGCCGACGACGAGCGCGTACTCGCTGTGCGCGGCGAGCTGCGGAAGGCGCTCCTCCATCGCGTCGAGGAAGCGGAACTTCTCGACCTGCTTGGGGGTGTCGACCTCGCCCGAGTGCACGTAGCAGCTCACGACGGTGATCGGCACGTCGCCGACGTGCAGGTCGGCTTCGAGCCACCGGCCGGCCGAGTCGAAGTCCTCGTCGCCGAGCTCGACGCGGTGCGCGTGGATGGGCCAGCGGGTCGCGATCGCGACACCGGCGCGGCCCTTCGCGGTCGCGGCGTCGTGCAGGACCGTCCAGCCCTCGCCGAGCAGCCCCGTGACGTCCTCGGTGGATGCCCGTACCTCCTGCAGCGCGAGGATGTCGACGTCGCGCTGCGCGAGCCACTCGCCCATGCCCTTGCGGTACGCGGCACGGATGCCGTTGACGTTGACGGAGGCGATGCGCACGGGCTGGGGCATGCCATCCATCCTAGGTTCGACCCCCGACCCCCGAACCGGGCCGTCGCGCCCGGCGCCGCGTCCAGAACCCGCGCGGCTTCTCTTGCGCGCCCTCGACCGAGGCGACGAGGGCGCGCGCGGCCTGGAGCCGCTGCGCGGCGACCGCCTCGTCGAGCACGAGTCCGGCATCCTGCACCCGGACCGCGATCCACGCCGCCGACAGCAGGATCACCTGGCAGACGAGATTGAAGAAGATCAGCAGCCCGATGATGACGGCGAACGATGCGAGCAGAGGGTTGGACGTCGCGCCCCCGAGCAGCGCGGTGCCGAGCACTTTGAGCGCACCGAGGCCGGCCGCCCCGAGGAGGGCGCCGCCGCGGAGCCGGGAGATCGGGATGCGCACGCCCGCGAGCACCCGGAACAGCGCGCCCAGCACGACGGCGTCGAGCAGGAACATGACCCCGAGCGACACGACGCGCGAGAGCACGGTCGCGACGATCGTCTCACGCGCGCCGAGCCAGCCGACGACGAGGTCGGTGGCTTGCGTGCCGACGACGGACAGCACCGCCGAGAGCACGAGCAGCGCTCCGAATCCGGCCGCGAGCCCGAGGTCCTTCAGCCGCATGAGCACGACGTTCCCCTCGGCCGGGGGCAGGTCGAACAGCACGCGCACGGCGTCGCGCGCCGAGGCCAGCCAGCCGAGCGCGGTCACGAGCAGGCCGACCAGGGCGATCGCGCCCGTCCAGCTGAAGGTGCCCGTGTCGAGGAGGTCCTCGGGGTCGATCGCGCCGTCGCCGAGCCCCGTATCGATGAGGCCGGGCACGGCGTCGGCGAGCACCTGGATCACCGTCGTCCGTAGCCCCAGATCCTCCGAGATGATCGCCCCCGCGATCGCGAAACCGACCCAGATCGCGGCGAAGACCGAGAAGATCGCCGAGTACGCCAGGCCCGAGGCGAGGATCGGCCCGCGCTCGCGGCCGTAGTGCTGGACGACGCGGACGGGGCGCGACCGCATCACGCGGCCGACGAGCGCGCGGATGCCCGTGGCGGGGCGTTCGGGGGCCGTGTCGGTTCGAGTCACGGGCTCCAGGGTAGGCGCGCTCGTTCTCCGGATGCGGCGAGTCCTCCCCCGCCCGCGGGCGCGGAGAGAAACTTTCGCGGATCGCGTCATAGTCGAGCCCGAACCGAGTCCCTCCTCATGCCACCGCCTTACCCGGGTACGGATGGGGGGTGGCGGCCCGCCGTCCGTGCGACGAGACTGGGGTTCAGTGCACGGACCGGGGGCGGAGATGATGAAAGACGAGGCGTCGACCGGGCTTTCGGGTTGCTCGGATGCCGACCTCATCGCGGGGGCGCGTGCCGGGGGGCACGCGCCCCTCGCCGAGTTGTGGCGCCGTCATCATCGTGCCGGGGTCCTCGCCGCCCGGCGGTGCACCTCGTCGCTCGACCCGGAGGACCTCGTCTCGGAGGCCTTCGCGCGCATCATCCGCATGCTGCGTGCCGGGGGCGGGCCGAGCGATGCCTTCCGCCCCTACCTGTACGCGACGATCCGCAACATCGCTGCCCGCTGGGCCTCCACCGACCGCAGCGTCACCGTCGACGACTGGGCGGGGATAGAGGAGCCCGACCCTCGGGAGGATCCCGCGGTGCGCGCGCTCGAGCGCACGCTCACCGCGCGTGCCTTCCGTTCCCTGCCGGATCGATGGCAGACGGTGCTGTGGTACACGGAGGTCGAGGGCCTCGAC
The DNA here is from genome assembly GCF_030645145.1 of Microcella sp. Taxonomy (GTDB): domain Bacteria; phylum Actinomycetota; class Actinomycetes; order Actinomycetales; family Microbacteriaceae; genus Microcella. The sequence continues at coordinate 4,321 of NZ_JAUSMI010000132.1, forward strand.
CCGCATGAGGCCGCTCCGCTGCTCGGGCTCAGCCCCAACGCCGTGGCCGCGCTCGCCTACCGCGCGCGGGACGCGCTGCGCACGGCCTGGTTGCAGGCGCACATCGCCGACCCGCGCACTCCCCCCGACTGCGCATGGTCGGTCGCTCGACTCGGCGAGCACGCCCGCGGCCACTTGCCGCCGACGCAGAGCCGCCGCATGGTCGAGCATCTCGCCGGCTGCGCGCGGTGCGCGATCCTCGCCGAAGAGCTCGACGACCTCGCGTCGCACGCCGCCCTCGTGCTCGTGCCGCTCCTGCTCGGGGCCACTGCCGCGGGCGCCGGGCTCGCGTCGTCGGGCACCCCGACCGCGATGCTCGCCACCGCGTCGGCATCGCCGACGCCGATGCTTCCCGCACTACCGGTGCCGATGGCGGCGGGCGCGTCGCTCGCGGGCGCAGCCGTGTCCCACAGCGCAGCAGTGCTCTTGGCGCCCGCCGTGCTCGCGGTCGTTCTCGCGCTCGGGGTCCCGTCGTCGACCTCCGACCGGCCCGCGGCGGCCGAAGACGGCGGGAAAGCGACGACCACGGCAGACGTCTCGGTGAGCGGGGCCGACGGCCGTCGCACGGCCTCGGGCGACGCGGGGGCCGTCGACCGGCCGGTCGACGCCGAACCCGCACCGGATGCCGTCGGCGCGCTCGCCGAGGCGGGCTCCGCCGTCGACGAGGTCGCGACCGGAGTCTCCGAGGTGCTCGGCGACGCGGCGGGAGCCGTGGACGGAGTCGAGGGCGTGGTCGCCGGGCTCGTCGACCCCCTCGTCGGCGGCACAGTCGGCGGCACAGTCGACGGCACGGTCGGCGGAACGGTCGACGACACCGTCTCGACCATCGACGGTGCGACGGGCGACGCCCTCGATACCGGCGCGGGCCTGCTCGACGTCATCGACGAACCCCTGCCGAGCATCCCGTCGCCGACGATCGACGGCGCTCTCGGCTGACGCCGCCAGTGGGCTGCGGACTGCTACGCGATGCTCCGGGGTGCGGACCCCCCAAGCTCGACGGCCTCGGTCCTGCACCTACCGCCAACGCGCCGGACCATCCCGCCCAAGTTCTACTGGTCGGTGAGTTCCTTGGGCATTGAGTAGCCAAGGGCGTCGCTGACCCGAGTCCCGGCGTGGACAACGTGCTCAGCGACCTCGTGTAGCCGAGCCACCGGCATCTCGAACTCGAGAGCCGAGACGCTCACGCCGCCGATCCCCACGCCGGACGCGTCGAAGACTGGCGCACCAACGCAACGGAGATTTAGCTCGTTCTCGCCGTTGTCAATGGCCCACCCGCGCTGACGAGTTGATCGGAGGTCGTCCAGCAGCGCCGCGACGCTGGTGTGCGTGGACTCGGTGACCTGCCGCATCCCGGCGCGCTTCATAATTTCCGCCACGCGCGCATCCGGGAGCGTCGCCAGGAAGGACTTCCCGATCGACGTCGAATGCAACGGCACCATGCCGCCCACGCGAGAGCGCATGCGGTACGAACCGAGGCCGTCGAGCTTCGCCGCGTACATCACGCTGTCGCCCCTCACGAGCCCGAAGTGCACGGTCATCCCCGTCGCCCGCCGTAGCTCCTCCAGGTGCGGGCGAGCGACACGGCCGATCTCACCGTCCTCGCGCAGCAGTCCCGTGATGGCATGCAGCCGTCTACCGGGCACGTAGCGCTTGTCCTCGTCCTGGAAGACCCAGCCGGTCGCGACGAGTTCGCTGAGAACCCGATGCGCCGTGCTGAAGGAGAGGTCCGTCGCTTTCGCGAGGTCCGAGAGCCGATCGGCCGCCAGGACGGCCTCCAGCATCGACAGCCCCTTGGCCAGCGCCGATCGCGGCGTGCTCGCCTCCGTCATCTGCCTACCTCGCGACTCAGCGGATATCGGTCACCCGGACATGGTCCATGTCATCGTACGCGGCATTCTCTCCCGCGGTAGCCCAGACGAAGCTGTATGGTCCGGTTCCCGCGCCGAAGTGCACGGACCAGCTCGGGGATACGACAAGCTGCCGATCTCCGAGCACGACATGGCGCGTTTCGTCCGGGCGACCCATCACGTGGAATACGCGGTCCTCCTGCGCGAGGTCGAAGTAGAGGTAGCACTCGGTGCGACGATCGTGGGTATGCGGGGGCATCGTGTTCCAGGTGCTTCCCGCGTGAACTGTTGTGAAGCCGAAGGCGATGTTGGCACTCGGCGTGCGCCCCTCGATGATGCACTGGTGGAGGGTGCGATGGTTGGATGCCTTGGGCGACCCGATCTCGACGATGTTCATGTCGTCCTGCGTGATGAGCGTGTGCGGAAACGCCTTGTGTGCGACGGCGGTGAACACGTAGAAGGCCGCCGGGTCGGCGGGGTCGTCGGAACGGAACGAGACCCCGTCCGCCCCGCGACCGAGGTACACCGCCTCGCCGTGCACGACCGGAAACTCGGTCCCGTCCGCGACGACGACCCCCGACGCGCCGACGTTCAGAATGCCGGCCTCTCTCCGCTGCAAGACGTGCTTCGCTCGGACCTCGTCCGGGTTCGGCAAAGCGATCGCCTCCGCGATCGGAACGATCCCGAAGGCGAGGATGCGGTCATGATGGAGGTACACGCCCCGCGCCCCACCCAGCGCGAAGAGATCGTCCACGACGAACGCGGCGCGTAGTTGTGCGGTGTCCATCGCGGCCACTGCGGTGGGGCTGTGGGCGTATCGGGTGTCGACCGTCATCGATTCACTCTCTGCTAGGTGATGCGTTGCGTCTTTCATCGGATCTGGCATCCGCCGTGTCAGCGTGTGACAGGGTCAGCGGCAGCGTCGCGGAAGCGCTCGATATCAGCACGGCGCGGACTCCCCTCCCAGTCGCCATAGCTCATGCACAAGAGTGCCCCGCAGGCATTCGCTCGTTGAAGTCGCTCTGAGACGGACAGTCCGTCGAGCATTGCGCTCAGGTAGCCGGCGACGAAGGCATCCCCCGCGCCGACGGTGTCGACGGCCTCGACAATGAATCCCGGCGCCTCGATCACAGAATCGTCGATGAAGACCGTTGCACCTTCGGCGCCGCGCTTGAGGATCACTTCACGGCGTCCTTCCCGCGCGATCGCCCGCGCGGCTTCCGACGCGTTGAGACCGGGTCGGACGAGCTGCATTTCGTCCGCGCCGCCGAACACGAAATCAGCACGGTCGGCAAGCCATCGAAGAATCGAACCTGCTACGTCGGTATCGGCGAGTGCCGAGCGGTAATTGATGTCGAAGCTGATACGTACGCCGGCGGCACGCGCGCGGTCGACCGCCTCCGACACGCAGGCGCGTGCAGATTCCGACACCAAAGCGGTGATCCCTGACACGTGCAGCACCTCGGCGTCTTCGATCCACCCGGACGGGATGTCGGCCGGGGACAGCCTGGAGCCCGCTGAGCCGGAGCGATAGTAGAGGACGCTCGTCGAGGCACTGGTCGAACGTTCCTTCACCATTAATCCGGTCGGAGCAGCGGAATCGACGACGCAACGGACGTCGAGAGCCTCGGCTCGCAATTCACGAGCGACGCGCTCGCCGAGAGCGTCGTCGCCTACACACCCGAGCCATCCGGCGTCGATACCGAGGCGTTGCAGACCGATGGCGACGTTGCTTTCGGCGCCGCCGATACCTAGGGCGAGCTCGGTGACATGGCGCAAGGAGCCGATCTCTCGGGTGCGGACGAGCGCCATGGTTTCTCCGAGCGTGACGACCCGATTGCTCGGTCTTTCGGAGCCGAGTGACGCTCTCACCGCGCGCCCCCGTTTGCGCAGAGCGCGACGAACGCTGCTGCTCGTTCACGCAGCGCGCGAAGGTTCCCACCGCGCATCGCATCGCCTAGAAGCGGACCGCCAACGCTGACCGCTGCAGCTCCGGCCGCCAGCCAGTCGGCCGCCATGTCGTGATTCACGCCACCGGAAGGGATGACGTCGATTCCAGGAAACGGTCCACGGAGATCATTGACGTAATTCGCGCTCACCTGGCCCGCAGGGAAGACCTTGACCGCCGACGCTCCGGCGCGCCACGAGGCGAAGAGTTCGGTCGGAGTGAACCCCCCGGGCACCACCGGGATGCCGGCCGCCACGGATAGGGCGACGACACGCGCATCCGTTATCGGCGTCACGATGTAGTGAGCGCCGGCGCCGATGGCGGCATTGAGTTCATCCTCGTCGGTGACTGTTCCGACGCCGATGTCGGCGGCATCGCCGAATCGCGCCACGATCTCCGGCAATCTCTTGATGGTTCCCGGCGTGGTCATGGTCAACTCGACGCTGCGGATCCCAGCGTCGACGAGAGCGTCGAGCACGCGCGAGTAGTCTCCACTGTCACTGGCACGCAGCACCACGATCAGCCGGGTGGCCGCCGTGCGCGGCGGAATGGGCAGCCGATTCACCGTGTCACCATTGATCAACGGTGCGATCCTGGAGCGGAGGCATGAGCATTCATGACCGAGCGGGATCGGCCGTCGAGGGCGACCGTGAGGCGGAAGGCGGCTGGCGCCTGAGCAATCATGGCTGTGCTTCCTTTCACTTAGTTCGATCGTTGGTGCGTCTTCACGCGGGTCGTGACGGGGGTCAACCCGGGTGGGTCTCGCGCCACGCGGCGAGCGCCTCCATGGCGAGTCCCTGGCCCCACGGCTGCGGGCGGTCATCGCGGATCACGGAGTAGCCGAACGGGATCAACTGCAGAATAGTTCCGGCGCTGACGCGAGTCAGAAGCCCGGACTCGACGTACGCCATCGCTCCGAGGACAGCACGCTCTCCCGCGTGGAAGAGTTCGGCGTGCATGTCGACGCCGAGGCGTTCCGGGCCCAGGATGCGCGAGGTCCTCAGTAGCGCCGCGCCCAGCCCCGCGGCTGCGGAGGTTTCGATGATCCCGCGCACTTCAGGCGCCGAATCCACGAGGACATCCCACACGCCGTGCTCCGGTTGGCGCTCCGCGATCGCCTGCAGAAGGGCGACGAGCCTCTCCTCCACCCGGGCGTCTCCCGTGGCGGCGAGGATGTCCGCGCCCGCCAGAGCGAACCAGGCATTCGCGCGACCCCAGTGGCAGTCGATCCGCGTGCCGGCATGGGTGCCGTGCACCAACAGATGGCTCTGCGGGTGCTGGAGCAGGTCTGCATGGGCCAGCCACTGAGACAGCGCTTCATCGACGAGTTCGGGACGGTCGAGCGCGGAGCCCGCACGAAGGAGGACCTGACCGGCCATATACACGGTGTCGGCCCATACGCCTCCGGGCCAGTGCTCGAGTGCACCGTTTGGTGCACGAGTCGCCTCCGGTGCCGACTGGTACCAGCGGAGGCAGGCATCGAGGAGCCGCCGCTGCTGCGGACTGGGGTTCCTGCGATGCATCTCGGCGAGCGCCGCCGCGGGGGCGAGATTGTTGACGTGCTCGAGAACCGGGGGCGTTCGGACGTAGGGCTCGTAAAATGCCGTCACCCACGCGGGGGCAGGTTCCCCCCGGGCGTCGGCGAGCCGCAGGGACGCGAGGAGGCAGACCCCCTCTCCCCAGAACCATCGCGTCATGCCCTGCGTAGCGGTAGCCGCCTGCAAGGCCTCCTCAAGCGGCCGCTGGCGCTCGGCGAATGCGCCGCTCGACAACGGAGGACGGGCAGGCGTCGCCAGCTCCGACGACGACAGATCTTCACCGGCCATGCTCCGCAGCCACCTCCTTGGCGGTCGTGATCGCCCCTGCTACGTCGAGACGAAGCGTCTCTCCCGCCCACTCCACTACCGCGTCCGGCTGACCGAATCTCAGGGTCACAGCGGGGTTATGGATGTGCGGCTCGTCTTCGATGCGGCCGTCCTCGAAACCGACCGGACGGCCGCCGACGAGGAAGGGGCCATCGAAGCTGAGCTCCAGGGAGGGGTGGTCGCCGCTCTCCCAGCGCACACCGGGATCGTCATCGCTCAGCGGACGCCAGTCGGTCTCGCTCGCGGCGAGCCGCTCAACCCAGTCGGCGAAATCACCGTCGACCGCATGCCGGCCCACCACTGCGATCCACGCGGCGCCCCCCGCGCGCGGAATCCACTCCTGCTGCGCGGTGTCGCCGGCTGCCACCGCCCGCACGCCGCCCTCCGCGGCGACGGCGACGAAGCCGCGCCCGCGCCGCCCGAACAGCCAGTCGCCGCGCTGGGCGATCTCGTCGAACTGCGCGGGGGGGAACCAGAGATGGGTGTTGCGCCGAGGGTCGGTCGTCGTGAACCTCTGGACGTGGAGGAGCGCATTCCGGTGCTGGTGCACGCGTCCCAGCACCCGGTGCCCCGCCCATGCGTTGGGCCGCGCGGCCGACCCGGTGTCGGCATTGGCCGGGTGGGTGACGAACACCTGCAGCTCGCGCCCCAGCGTGGCGCCCCAGATGTGCTCCTGAAGCCCCGGCAGACCCGAGCGATAGTCCTGAACGCTCGCGAGCATCACCTCGGGCGTGCGGTGGATGCGGAGGTCTGACCGGTATGGACGCGCGAGGAGATCGCGCTCGAACGCGAGTGCACCGCGATACACCTGGCGGCCGTCCCACTCTTCCGGCTCCGTCCGCGCGAGTTCTCGCACCACGGCCGGGATCTCGTACCTCTTTGCGAGGGCGAGCGCCGTGACCGGCAGGACGGCGTCGTTGAGAGTGCCGACTCCGCCGATCAGCCGCAGCAGTGGCGACGTCTCTTCGTAGCGGCTGCTGCGGAGCGTATGCACGTAGGAGCGGCCGTGCGCCGCACCGTGTATGCCCCGCCAGGAATTGCTCGTGAGGCTGACGAGGGTCTTGTCGAGAAGCGTCGTCGCCGACAGCGTCAAGCGCTGGTCCTGGGCGAGTTCGATGAGCGCGACGAGGGCGTAGGAGTCGATCGCCAGATAGGCGTTCGAATCAAACTCGCTGAATCCGCCCTCGAGCTTCCGGGCGATCCATGCGGCCGCCCTCGCGCGCCCCTCGGCAGCATGCTCTCTTCCGGTGCGACCATCCACCGAGAATCGCGTCTCGGCGAACGCCTCGCCGGCGAGGGCCTGGGCGACGTGCCACACGAACTGGTGGTTCTCGGTGAAGTAGCACATGGCGTCCAGCCCCGGCTGGGTGATCCAGTACTTCATCCCGGTGAGTTCGGCGCGTACCTCCTCGCGGAGATCCTCATCCCACTGCTCGGCGGGAATCCAGTGCCAGGCTAAGAGGAGCGCGATGATCTCGAAGTCAGCGCAGTCGCCACGGGTCGCCACGCGGTGACGCGCGGAGGTGAGGTCGGCGGCCGACACCATCGTGGAGGGGTCGAGGGCGAAACGGGCGAGGACTCCCGCGACACCCGCCTCCCGCACATCGTCGCCGTCCGCACCGACGTGTGCGAGCACGTCCCGTCGCCACGACTCCGGACTTCCTTCGCTCGTCAGTCGGCTGTCCTGCGGAAGCGACGCGATGCGCAGGCGCACCGTCTGCGGGCAACGATCGTCCGCAACGCCCACCTCCACGATCGACTCACCGGTCGACAGCATCGAGGCTCCGGCCGACCGCGCGACGTCTGCTCCCTCGTCCTCCTCCTCGACCGCGCCGAGGAGCGAATACTCAGCCCGCCCATGCGCATCGGCCTGTACGTGCTGCCAGGCGCCGTCGCCGACCCGTACGCGCAGGCGCATGCCCGCCGGAGCCGTAAGGATCGCCGTCGCTCCCTCCTGCGCCCAGCTCGGCGAGCCGACACGCGACAGAACGCCGTCGGCGAGACGTGCGGCCGTCTCGTCCGCCCCGCGCGAGGGGATGACGACTCGGACGGGAAGGCCGATCACGCGCAACCGCGCCACGTGCCGCACCTCCCGGAATGCGACCTGCCAGGTGGCGAGGTGGATCGTCGTGGTCCGGGAGTGCAGCCGCAGTCGGACGCTGTGCACTTCGGGCTCCATGTACGACACCCTGTCGCCGCGAAGGACCAGCTCGCCGTCCACCCAGAGTGCGAAGGGCCCAGTCGTGTGCAACTCGAAGGTGCGCCACTCCGCCTGGTCCGCTTCGAGCACCGTGCTCGCGACGGACGCGCGGTACTCAGGGGTGAAGCAGAAGGCCGACCAGTCGAGGTAGCCGTCCCATCCGGTGTGCACGCGCCGCCAGAAGCCCTCGTGCCGCATGCCGAACGCACTCCAGGCGATAGGGTCGCCTTCGGCGATCGTCGGCAGCGGCTGCTCGACGTCGAGCGCATGAGCCCGGAGCAACCTCTCCTTCAACGGTCCGGCATCCGGGCCCTGAGTCAGCACCCACCGGCCCTCCTCCGCGCTCGGCGCGCCGTCCGAGAAACGGCGTCTCTCACCCCACGGCTCACCGTCCGCGGGCAGGAACTGCTCGAGGTCGTCGCACGGCAGCGCCCAGGCAGGGGAGACGAGCCAATCCCGGACGGTGCCGTCGGCGTCGGTGAGGTGCACAGTGCGCCCTGAGGGTGCGGTGAGTTGCGACATCTTTCCTTCTTTATCTGGAGCAGCGGGCGGGAGAGGGCTATTTGATGCCGGTGTTCGCGATCCCCGTGGCGATCTGCCTCTGGAAGATGAGGAAGATGATCAGAACGGGGATCGTGGAAACCATGCCCATCGCGAGGATGAGGTTGAACGGCACGGTCAGCTCGGCGTTGAAGCGCGCCAGCGCCACCGGCAGCGTGTAGACCGATTCGCTCTGGGCAATGACGAGCGGCCAGAGGAAATCACTCCATCGCCACATCACGGAGAAAATGGCGACGACGGCCAGCGCCGGCTTGCAGAGGGGTAGCACGATCTGCACGAAGGTCCGGAACTCGCCCGAGCCGTCCACCCGCGCCGCCTCGATCAGCTCGTCCGGGATGCTGAGCATGTATTGCCGCAGCAGGAAAACGCCCGTGGGTGTCGCCGCGGCCGGGATGATCAGGCCCCAGAGGGTGTCGACGAGTCCGAGCGATGCCACTACCTGATAGACGGGGATGAGGATCACCTGGAGCGGAATCATGATCGTGGCCAGGGTGAGGAGGAACAGAAAGGTCTTGCCCCGGAAGTTGTACTTCGCCAGCGCATACGCTGCCATAGCGTTGATCGCCAGCGTGAGGGCCGTGGCCGCCATCGTGACGATGGCACTGTTGGTCAGATACTGCACGAAGTTGAACCGGCTGAGCGCCTCGATGTAGTTGTCGGGAGCCCACGATTCCGGAAGGAAGGAGGGTGGCCGTTGCGCCAGTTCCGTCGGGGACTTGAACGACCCGAGGAACATCCACATCAACGGCACGAGGCACGCTAGCGCGCCGCCGACGAGGACGACGACGCGAAGGACATCCGAGACCCGCACAGACCCGCCGCCGATAGATGTCCACGTGCGTGGGGGCCGGACCACCGTGATCGCCCGCGTCTCGCTCATACCGCTTCCCTCCTTCGACTGATGAGCCAATTGATGATGGTCAGGGTGAATACGGCGATGAACAGCAGTACGCCGCCGGCGGTGGCCACGCCGTACCGGATCGGCGACTGGAAGCCGTTCTCGTAGATGTACTGCACCATCAGGGTGGTCGCTCCGACGGGGCCGCCGCCGGTGAGCGTCCAGATGAAGTCGAACGACTGGAAGCCGTGGATCGTGCCCAGCACGACGACGACGACGATGCTCGGCTGAAGCAGAGGGACGGTGATCACGCGGAACTGCTGCCACCAGTTCGCACCGTCCATCCGGGCCGCCTCGTACAGGGCGGGGTCGATCGACTGGAGACCCGCGAGCAGGATGAGCATGTAGAAGCCCACCTGCATCCACATCCCCACGAGGATGATCGCTACCATCGCCCAGGTGCCGTTGACCAGCCATGGGACGGGGGGAGTGCCGAGCCAGCCGAGGCCGGTGTTCACGAGCCCGTTCTGCCTTTCTAACATCCAGTTCCAGATCAGGCCCACGACGACGGGCGAGACGAGAACCGGGATGAAGAACACCGCGCGGAAGAAGGTCTTCCCCCGCCTCTGGGCGTTCACCAACGCTGCGATCACCAGAGCGATCAGAGTGCTGAGTACGACGAAGCCCACGGCGAACACCGCGGTGTTGCGGGCGACGTTCCAGAACTCAACGTCTGTCAGGATTCTTCCGTAGTTCTCCAGGCCGACCCAGCGGAAGGTGCGTCCGTTGTTCGACTCGTACAACGACATGTTGAAGCCGTTGAATGCCGGGTAGATGGTGAACACGGCGAAGATCGCCATGTTCGGGACCAGGAAGAGGTAGGGCGCGATCTTGATGCCCCACCCACCGCCCGTCCAGCGGCTGCGCCGCGGTCGGGCGGTGGTCGTCGAGGCCGTGGTCACGAGCCAAGTTCCGCCACGAGGTCGTCGATTTGTCGGCTCAGCGTGGCCAGAGCGCTCGGCAGATCCGTCGCACCGCTCACCACGAGCGACACTGCGTCGACCAGGTTGGTCGCCGATGCGGAGAAGGCCGGGTTCGCGTTGGATGCGAAGCCCGCCTCGGGCGTGACCCTCAGGTCGCCGAGGAATACATCCATCGCGGCCTGCGTCGTCTCGTCCGCGTAGGTCACGCCGCTCTCCGAGAGATCGGTGCGCGTCGGCAGCGCTCCGGCGATCGTGACGAACGTCTCCTGGTTGTCGGCCTGGTTCATGAACCGGATGAACTCAGCGGCGAGTGCAGGGTTCTCGGACTGCTCGAACGCGGCCATGAACTTTCCGCCCGGGAAGCCGCCGCACTCCTCTGCGCACGGATTCGGGGCCACGGCCCACTCGAACGCCGCGTTCTGGGCGAACTGCGCGACCTGCCAGTTGCCCGACAGGTAGATCGGCGTATCGCCCGCGAGGAAGATCTCGTTGGCGCCCTCGTAGCGGGAGCCCGAGCCGAGCCAGAAGTCTGCGGGCATGTCGTCGTTCGCCATCATGTCGATGAGCGGCTGCAGCGCTTCCTCGGCCTTCTCGATGTCTAGGGCGTTGCCGTCGCTATCGAGCAGGTAGGTGCCGTACTGGCTGAGGATGGTCGAGAGCCGGTGGCCGGACTTGTCCATGGCGAACGCGTACGGCGTGCCCGTCGCGTCCTTCACCTCTTTAGCGGCGGCGAGCATCTCCTCCCACGTCCACTCCTCGGGGATGGGCACGCCGGCCTGCTCGAAGAGGTTCACGTTGATGAACGGCCCATTCAACGTGAGGTCGCTCGGCACCGCGATCATCTCGTCGTTCTCGTTGAAGACAGCCTGCACCGGGCCCGCGAGGAACTCATCCGCGTAGTCGTCCCCAAGGTACGGGTCGAGCACGAGCAGGTCCGAGCGGAAATCCGTCAGGCTCGTCAGGCGCGCTACATCAGGTGCGTTGCCTCCCGAGAGTCGGTTGAGCGTGGACGTGACGAGGTCGGCGTACGGCAGGATCTCGAGTTCGACGGTGACGTCGTACATGTCCTCGAACCCGCGGATGAGCTGGCGCGTGGCCTCCTCGTCGGGCCCGTCGGTGAAATACATGTAGGTGAGAGCTTCTCCAGCGAAGTCCTCCGGGTTCGCAGTCTGGACACCCTGGGGGGAATCGTCCTCGAGTTGGCCGGGCGCGCATCCGGCGATGAGAAGCGCGGATGCGCCGATTGCAAGCGCCGCGATGCCGCGCTTTCGCATGATTGCCACTAGATCCTCCTTGATTCGGTGGGCCAGCGACGACGGGAACTCGTCGATGGTAACGAAAAGCATTCTGGCCTATGATTCAGACAGACGGGAATATATTTCTGTCTGACGGAAAAAAAGGAGCGGTATTTCGATGGCCTGGACAGAGCTGTGGAGCACTCATCCCGACGATCTCGCCAACCTGAAGGGGCAAAGTCTGCGCACCCGGTTCGTCCTTCCCCGTCTCTTCGAGCGTGAAGCGTTCACGTTCGCGTATACGCACGATGACCGGCTGCTCGTCGGCGGGATCCGCCTCGGAGGCGTGGAGGTGGCTCTCGAGGCTCCCCCGGCACTGAACACGCCGCAACTGCTGGATCGACGCGAATTGGCCCTTGTCGTCCTCGACGGAAGCGTGCGTGTCTCCAGCTCGGCGGGCGACTTCGTGCTCGGGCGCCACGATGTGGTTTATCTGCCGATGGGCACTCGCGACATCCGCGTCCAGGGGGCAGGAGTCCTCTACGTCGTGTCCGCTCCCGCACACGCGGGTGGAAGGGCTGCTCTGGCGACGCGCGACAGCGTGGAGACCGTGCGCCTCGGATCCGCTGAAGGCGCGAACGACCGCACAATACGCAAGTACATTCACGCCGGCGGCATCGCCTCGAATCAGCTCGTTCTCGGCATCACGACCCTGGAGCCGGGATCGGTGTGGAACACGATGCCCGCGCACGTCCACAGCCGTCGCACGGAGGTGTACCTGTACGACGGGCTGGGCGACAACCTTCTTGTCCACCTCATGGGCCGCCCCGACGAAACTCGGCACCTCGTCCTGCACGAACGGGACGCGATCGTGTCGCCGCCCTGGTCGATCCACTCCGGCTCGGCGACGGGCGCCTACAGCTTCGTCTGGGCGATGGCCGGCGAGAACATCGACTACGGTGACGTCGTCTCTGTGAACCCCGAGGATCTGCGATGAGCGCGCCGCAACCAGACGGGCGCCTCGACCTCACCGCACCGCTGCGCGGGCGTCGTGCCCTCGTCACCGGAGCGGGGGCCGGCATCGGGCTAGCCTGCGCTCGCTCGCTCGCCGAACGAGGGGCGGAGCTCGTGCTGCTCGGGCGATCGTCCGTCGAGCGCGGCGCCGACGAACTGCGTCGCGCGGGCCATACCGTCGCCACGGTGACCTGCGACCTGTCCGATGTCGACGAGGCATACCGCGTGGGAGCGGAGCTCGAGGAGGGCGAGCCCATCGACATCCTCGTCAACAACGCCGGGATCATCCACCGCGAGCCGGCCGTCCGCCACGGACGGGAAGACTGGCAGCGCGTTATCGATGTCAACCTGAATTCCGTGTGGGCGCTGGCGCAGACCGTGGGCTCGGGCATGGTGTCCCGGGGCTACGGCCGCATCGTGACGATCGCGTCGCTGCTCTCCTTTCAGGGCGGCATCAACGTCGTATCGTACGCGACGAGCAAACACGCGGTCGTTGGCATGACCAAGACCCTTGCGAACGAATGGGCTCGTCACGGCGTAACCGTCAACTGCGTTGCGCCTGGCTACGTCCGCACCGAGAACACCGCGGCTCTGCGCGCGGACGAGGATCGCGAGCGGGAGATCCGTTCCCGCATCCCGGCCGGGCGGTGGGCGGAGCCCAGTGATATCGGTGGTGCTGTCGCTTTTCTCAGCGGTCCGGATGCGGCCTATGTCAACGGCCATGTGCTCGTCGTGGACGGAGGCTGGCTGGCCCGCTAGCATGTGTGTCGCGACCACGGCGGGGCTCGAAAGCCGCCCAGCGCAAGCGAGGCGGGGCGGCGACCCGTCGCGAACGGCCGAACGGCCCCTACGGGCGGCCCCGCAGGATCGCCTGCTTGACCTCGGCGATCGCCTTCGTGACCTCGATGCCGCGGGGGCACGCCTCGGAGCAGTTGAAGGTCGTGCGGCAGCGCCACACGCCCTCCTTGTCGTTGAGGATGTCGAGCCGCACCTGGGCGGCCTCGTCGCGGCTGTCGAAGATGAAGCGGTGCGCGTTCACGATCGCGGCCGGGCCGAAGTACTGGCCGTCCGTCCAGAACACGGGGCACGACGAGGTGCACGCGGCGCACAGGATGCACTTCGTGGTGTCGTCGAAGCGTGCGCGCTGCTCGATCGTCTGCAGGCGCTCCTTCTCGGGCTTCGAGCTCGCGATGAGGAACGGCTGCACCTGGCGGTACGACTCGAAGAAGGGCTCCATGTCGACGATGAGGTCCTTCTCGAGCGGCAGGCCCTTGATCGCCTCGACGTAGATCGGCTTCGTGATGTCGAGATCCTTGATGAGGGTCTTGCACGCGAGACGGTTGCGGCCGTTGATGCGCATGGCGTCCGAGCCGCAGATGCCGTGAGCGCACGAGCGGCGGAAGGCGAGCGTGCCGTCCTGGTCCCACTTGATCTTGTGCAGAGCATCCAGAACACGATCGGTCGAGTACATCTCGACGTCGAAGTCCTGCCAGTACGGCTCGGCGTCCTTCTCAGGGTCGAACCGGCGCACGATGAGGGTGACGGTGAAGGCCTGGACGGCGCCGACCTCCTGCGCGGGAGCCTCGGGGGCGGTCGTGGCCATCAGTACTTCCTCTCCATGGGCTGGTAGTGCGTGATCGTGACGGGCTTCCAATCCATGCGGATGTGGTCCTCCGGGTTCGCCGAGTGCAGGTCGCCCGTGAGGTAGGCCATCGTGTGCTGCATGTAGTCGGCGTCGTTGCGGTCGGGGTAGTCGTCGCGCATGTGGCCGCCGCGGCTCTCCTTGCGGTTGCGCGCCGAGAACACGACGACCTCGGCGATGTCGAGCAGGAAGCCCAGCTCGATCGCCTCGAGGAGGTCGGTGTTGAAGCGCTTGCCGCGGTCCTGGATGCCGATGTTCAGGTAGCGGTCGCGCAGCTCCTGGATCGTCTTGGTGACGCTCCCGAGGCTCTCCTCCGTGCGGAACACCTGGGCGTTCTTGTCCATCTCCTCCTGCAGCGTCTTGCGCAGGGGGGCGAGGCGCTCGGGGCCGTCGGCCACGCGGAGGCGCTCGACGAGCTCGCGGACCTCCTTCGACGGGTCGTCGGGGAGGGGCGCGAACTCGGCGGAGTTGGCGTACTCGACGGCGTAGCGGCCGGCGCGCTTGCCGAACACGTTGATGTCGAGCAGCGAGTTGGTGCCCAGGCGGTTCGAGCCGTGCACCGAGACGCACGCGCACTCGCCGGCCGCGTAGAGGCCCTTGATGACGGTCTCGTTGTCGGCGAGCACCTCGGCCTTGATGTTGGTGGGGATGCCACCCATCGCGTAGTGCGCGGTCGGCATGACCGGCACGGGCTCGTGGACGGGGTCGACGCCGAGGTAGGTGCGCGCGAACTCGGTGATGTCGGGGAGCTTGGTCTCGAGGACCTCCGCGCCGAGGTGCGTGCAGTCGAGCAGCACGTAGTCTTTGTTGGGGCCGGCGCCGCGACCCTCCGCGACCTCCTGGACCATGCAGCGGGAGATGATGTCGCGCGGCGCGAGGTCCTTGATGGTGGGCGCGTAGCGCTCCATGAAGCGCTCGCCGCTCGCATTGCGCAGGATGGCGCCCTCTCCGCGGGCGCCCTCGGTCAGGAGGATGCCCAGACCCGCGAGCCCGGTCGGGTGGAACTGGAAGAACTCCATGTCCTCGAGCGGGATGCCCTTGCGCCAGATGATCCCGACGCCGTCGCCCGTGAGGGTGTGCGCGTTCGAGGTCGTCTTGTAGATCTTGCCGAAGCCGCCGGTCGCGAAGACCACGCTCTTGGCGTGGAAGACGTGGAGGTCGCCGGTCGCGAGCTCGTACGCGACGACGCCCGCGGCGCGGCGCTCGCCGTCGACCTCGCTCAGCAGCAGGTCGAGCACGTAGAACTCGTTGTAGAAGTCGATGCCGAGCTTGACGCAGTTCTGGAACAGCGTCTGCAGGATCATGTGCCCCGTGCGGTCGGCGGCGTAGCAGGCGCGACGCACGGGCGCCTTGCCGTGGTCGCGCGTGTGGCCGCCGAAGCGGCGCTGGTCGATCTTGCCGTCGGGCGTGCGGTTGAAGGGCAGACCCATGTTCTCGAGATCGATGATCGCGTCGATGGCCTCCTTCGCGAGGATCTCCGCCGCGTCCTGGTCGACGAGGTAGTCGCCGCCCTTGACGGTGTCGAAGGTGTGCCACTCCCAGCTGTCCTCCTCGACGTTCGCGAGGGCGGCGGCCATGCCGCCCTGCGCGGCGCCCGTGTGCGAGCGCGTCGGGTACAGCTTGGAGATGACGGCGGTCTTCGCGTTCGGGCCGGCCTCGATGGCGGCGCGCATGCCGGCGCCGCCCGCGCCGACGATGACGACGTCGAACTGGTGGTGGTGGACCGCGGACGCGGTCGGGGTCATGGTGGTCTCAGTGCTCAAGGGAATGTCTCCGCGATGTCAGGGGTCGAGCGCTCAGGTGTCGAGCAATCAGAGCGTCGAGCAGAAGGAGGCGACGAACTCGGGGTCCGCGCCTGCCGGGCACGGATCGAAGGTGTAGATGACGAGCGTGCCGAGGATCAGGAGCACGGCCGTCGACGCCGCGAGCGCGAAGTGGAGCGCCGAGCGCACCTTGGGCTTCGTCACGTAGTCGTTCACGAGGGTCCGCATGCCGTTCGCGCCGTGGATGAGCGCGAGCCAGAGCAGCAGCGTGTCCCAGACGATCCAGAACGGGTCGGTGAGCTTGCCCGCGACGAAGGCGAAGTCGATCTGCTTCACGCCCTCGCCGGCGACGAGGTTGACGAAGAGGTGGCCGAAGATGAGCACGACGAGGACGACCCCCGAGGCGCGCATGTACATCCAGCCCCACTTCTCGAGGTTCATGCCCCGGCGGGTCCGTGCGGTCGAGGTGCGGGGTGCGTCGATGGTCGTCATGATCAGCCTCCGAACACGGCGATGAGGTGGCGGGGGGTGAAGGCGAGCATCAGCACGGCCCACACGCTCAGCACGGTCCAGAACAGCGCGCGCTGGTGGCGGGTGCCGACCGACCAGAAGTCGACCAGGATGATCCGCAGCCCGTTGAGGGCGTGGAACAGGATCGCCGCGACGAGGGCGAGCTCGCCGAGCCCCATGATCGGCGTCTTGTAGGCGCCGATGACGGCGTCGTACGCCTCGGGGCTCACGCGGATGAGCGCCGTGTCGAGGATGTGGACGAGCAGGAAGAAGTAGATCGCCACACCGGTGATGCGGTGCAGGACCCAGGACCACATGCCCTCGCCGCCGCGGTAGAGCGTTCCGGCGATGACGGGCGGTCGGGGGGCGGGCACGGTCAGGGGCGCCGACGAGCTGCTCGCTCCGGCTCCCGCTACCTTCGCTGGCACGAGAAACCCTCCTCAGGGCAAGGACGACGGGCGCAGTGAACTGCGTCCTTGAACTCCGATGAATACCGGTCTCGACTGGTGGCCGCCGATGCTCTCCATCCTACGTCGAGATTTCTGAGTGCTTCCGCCCCGCGCGCTAGGGTGACCGGCATGCGCCAACTCGAGGGAGCACTGCCCGACTTCCACGCGATCATCCCGGCGGGCGGGGTCGGCTCGAGGCTCTGGCCGCTCTCCCGCGCGGAGGCGCCGAAGTTCCTCCACGACCTCACGGGCACCGGCCGCACGCTCCTCCGCGAGACGTGGGAGCGCATCCTCCCCCTCACCGGCGGCGACCGCATCATGGTCGTCACGGGCCGCGCCCACCGCGCCGCGGTCGAGAAGCAGCTGCCCGAAATCATGCCCGCGAACATGGTGCTCGAGTCGGAGCCGAAGGAGTCGTCGGCGGCGATCGGGCTCGCCGCCGCGATCCTGCATCGGCGGAACCCCGACGTCATCGTCGGCTCGTTCGCCGCCGACCATGTCATCACCGACGCCGAGCGGTTCCGCCGCACGGTCGCCGAGGCCGTCGCGGTCGCCCGCACCGGGCTCATCACGACGATCGGGATCACCCCGCTCGAGCCGTCGATCGGCTTCGGCTACATCCACTGCGGCGCCCCGCTCGAGATCGAGGGCGCCCCGCGTGCCGAGCTCGTCGACCGCTTCGTCGAGAAGCCCGACCTCGAGACGGCGACGCAGTACGTCCGCTCGGGCGACTACCTCTGGAACGCGGGCATGTTCATCTCGCGCGCCGACCGACTCCTCGACGAGCTCGCCCGCACGCAGCCCGAGCTGCACGAGGGCCTCGTCGAGATCGCGGCGGCGTGGGACACGGACCAGCGCGACGACGTAGTCGACGCGATCTGGCCCCTGCTGTCGAAGATCGCGATCGACTACTCGGTGGCCGAGCCCGCCGCGGAGGCCGGGCGCCTGGCCGTCGTGCGAGGCGACTTCCCGTGGGACGACGTCGGTGACTTCTCCTCCCTCGCGAAGCTCCTCTCGGGCGGCCGCCCCGGCGACCTCGCGATCCTCGGCGAGGGCGCGCGCGTCCTCGCCGACTCCTCGAGCGGTGTCGTCGTGAGCCAGAGCCCGCGACTCATCTCCCTCATCGGCGTCACCGACATCGTCGTCGTCGATACCCCGGACGCCCTGCTGGTCACGACGCGCGAGCATGCGCAGCGCGTCAAGGCAGTCGTCGACGCGATCAAGTCGGCCGGGCGCAACGACCTCCTCTAGTGCCGATGAGGGGCGGGGCGGATGCGCCTCGCGCCGCGCATCCTGTGCTCATTCGCGCACACGGCCGCGCATCCACCGGCCGGAAGCCCGGATTTCCGCGGGATTTCGCCCTCGTCGCAGTTCCGTAACGCTTGCGTCACCGGGGCCGAAAGGCACTGCTGAGCAGTGATCACGGGCGCTAACGTAAAGCGCAACCACCCCAGCGCCCCCGCTGGGCCCTGCTTTCTGGAGGACACAGTGACGTTCACTTCCCGCAAGACCGCCTTCAGCGGTCTCGCCCTCATCGGCGCGAGCGCGCTCCTGCTCGCCGGCTGCGCCGCAGCGCCCGAGGAGGAGACCCCGGGCGCCACGCCCACCGACGAGGCGCCCGACTTCTACCCCTGCATGGTCTCGGACGCGGGCGGCTTCGACGACAAGTCGTTCAACCAGGCCGGCTTCACCGGCCTCGAGGACGCCGCCAACGACCTCGGCGTCGAGTTCAACGCGGTCGAGTCGGCCGACGAGAACGCCTACGGCCCCAACGTATCGAGCCTCGTGGACGAGGGCTGCGACCTGATCGTCACGGTCGGCTTCCTCCTCGCCGAGGCCACGACCGAGGCGTCGACCGCCAACCCCGACATCAACTTCGCCATCATCGACGAGTTCGTCGAGGGCGAGAACGTCAAGCCGATCCAGTTCAACACCGTCGAGGCGGCGTTCCTCGCCGGCTACGCGGCGGCGAGCTACTCGCAGACCGGCTTCGTCGGCACCTTCGGCGGCATCCAGATCCCGCCGGTCACGATCTTCATGGACGGCTTCGTCCAGGGCGTCGAGTACCACAACGAGGTCAAGGGCACGAGCGTCCAGGCCCTCGGCTGGGACTTCGACGCGCAGACCGGCGCGTTCACCGGTGGCTTCGCCCCCGGCACCGAGGCGCTCACGACGGCGCAGGGCCTCATCGACCAGAACGTCGACGTGCTCCTGCCCGTCGGCGGCCCGATCTACCAGAGCGCCGCGGAGGCCATCCGCGACTCCGGCCGTGAGATCGCCCTGATCGGCGTCGACTCCGACGTCTACGAGACCGACCCCTCGGTGGCCGACCTGCTCCTCACGTCGGTGCTGAAGAACATCTCGGTCGGCGTCTACGACGTCACGACCGGCGCTGCCGAGGGCAACTTCGACAACACCCCGTTCGTCGGCACGCTCGAGAACGGCGGCCTCGGCCTCGCTCCGTTCCACGACTTCGAGTCGAAGGTCAGCCCCGACCTCGCCGCGGAGCTCGAGGAGGTCACGGCCGGCATCATCGACGGCTCGATCGAGGTCACCTCGCCGGCGTCGCCCGGCCAGTAGTCCGAACCGGAATCACCCGGGGGAGGTCAGCGCTGCTGGCCTCCCCCGGTCCCGTTTCCGGGGCGACGAGAGTCGCACCTGCGTCACCTCCGATCTGCTCAGATGCGCAGATCACTGCTCAGATACCGGCTGCGGTGCTCCCGTACAGTGGAGCATCGGGCTCGCCGCGGTCGCCCTGAACGCGGCATCCTCCCGACCCCAGCTCACGGACAGCGCCGACTCCACCCCGACGGCGCGGGAAGGCACGGAGCATGAAACTCGAGCTTCGTGGCATCACCAAGCGCTTCGGCGCCCTGGTCGCCAACGACCACATCGACCTCGTGGTCGAGCCCGGCGAGATCCACTGCCTGCTCGGCGAGAACGGTGCGGGAAAGTCCACGCTCATGAACGTCCTGTACGGCCTCTACCAGGCCGACGAGGGCCAGATCCTCCTGGACGACGTCGTCCAGAGCTACTCGGGCCCGGGCGACGCGATGAACGCCGGCATCGGCATGGTGCATCAGCACTTCATGCTCATCCCCGTCTTCACCGTCGCGGAGAACGTCATGCTCGGCAACGAGTCGACCAAGCCCGGCGGCCTCCTCGATCTCGAGGCGGCGCGCGCCAAGGTCGTCGAGATCTCGGCGCGGTTCGGCTTCGACATCGATCCGGATGCGCGCATCGAGGACCTCCCCGTCGGCGTGCAGCAGCGGGTCGAGATCATCAAGGCGCTCTCGCGCAACGCCAACGTCCTCGTGTTCGACGAGCCGACGGCCGTGCTCACGCCTCAGGAGACCGACGAGCTCATGGCGATCATGCGCCAGCTCCGCGACGAGGGCACCTCGATCGTGTTCATCACCCACAAGCTCCGCGAGGTCCGCGAGGTCGCCGACCGCATCACCGTCATCCGTCTCGGCAAGGTCGTCGGCGAGGCCTCGCCCACGGCGACCAACGCCGAGCTCGCCTCCCTCATGGTCGGCCGTGCGGTCGACCTCACCGTCGACAAGGACCCGGCGACGCCGGGCGACGACGCGCTCGTCGTGCGCGACCTGACGGTCATCGATCACGTCGGCCAGCGACTGGTCGACGGCGTCTCCTTCACCCTCCGCCGCGGCGAGATCCTCGCCATCGCCGGGGTCCAGGGCAACGGCCAGACCGAGCTCACCGAGGCGATCATGGGCCTGCAGCACCGCGTCCACGGCTCGATCTCGCTCGACGGCGAGGAGCTCATCGGGCGGTCCACGCGCGGCGTGCTTGACGCGGGCGTCGGCTTCGTGCCCGAGGACCGCAAGGAGGACGGACTCGTCGCCGAGATGACGATCGCCGAGAACCTCATGCTCGACCGATCGACGGGCGAGCCCTTCGTCAAGCGCGGCACTCTGCAGCTCGCCGACCTCGCGCGCTTCGCGGAGGAGAAGGTGCGGGAGTTCGACGTGCGCGCCCAGGGCATCGCCACGCGCGTCGGCCGGCTGTCCGGCGGCAACCAGCAGAAGGTCGTCCTGGCTCGCGAGCTCAGTCGCGACCTGCGTCTGTTCATCGCGGCGCAGCCGACGCGCGGGCTCGACGTCGGGTCGATCGAGTTCGTGCACAAGCGCATCGTCGAGACGCGCGATTCGGGAGTCCCCGTCATCGTGGTCTCGACCGAGCTCGACGAGGTCGTCGCGCTCGCCGACCGCATCGCGGTCATGTACCGCGGGCGCATCGTGGGCATCGTGCCCGGCGACACGCCCCGCGACGTCCTCGGACTGATGATGGCCGGCGAGACGCCGGCGGAGGTGGCCGCATGAGCACGACGACCAGCCCCGCGACTCCGGCGAGCGCTCCCGAGACGCCCGCCGCCCCGCGGTCCAACCAGATCATGAAGGAGATCCTCGGCGGCTCCGCCGCGATCTCCGTCCTCGCGGTCGTGCTCGCGCTCATCGCGGGCGGCATCCTCATCATCCTCACCGACGAGCGGGTCGCCGAGACCTCCGGCTACTTCTTCTCGCGGCCGACCGACACCCTCGGCGCGGCGTGGCAGGCCGTGAGCGGCGCGTACACCGCCCTCTTCCGCGGCTCGGTCTTCAACTACGAGACCGATCGCGGATTCGCGATCGCCATCCGCCCGCTCCTCGAGACCCTCACGTTCGCGACGCCGCTCATCGCCGCGGGCCTCGGCGTCGCGCTCGCGTTCCGCGTCGGCCTGTTCAACATCGGCGGTCGCGGGCAGATGCTCATCGCCGCCGCCGCCGCCGGATACGTCGGCGCGTACGTGCCGCTGCCGCCGGTCATCCACCTCGTCGTCGCCCTCGTGGTCGGCATCATCGGCGGCGCGCTCTGGGGCGGCATCGTCGGTCTCCTCAAGGCGCGCACCGGCGCGCACGAAGTGATCGTGACGATCATGCTCAACTACATCGCGTTCTACCTCGTGTCGTTCCTGCTGCGCACCCCGGGCGCGCTGCAGGCACCCGGCCAGAACAACCCGAAGTCGGGCCCCATGCTCGAGTCGGCGCAGTACCCGAGCCTCCTGGGGCCGCAGTACAACATCGACATCGGGTTCATCCTCGTCATCGTCGCGACGATCTACGTCTGGTACCTGCTCAACCGCTCGGCGATGGGCTTCCAGTTCCGCGCCGTCGGCGAGAACCCGCACGCCGCGCAGGTCGCCGGCATCAACGTCAAGAGCGTCTACGTCAAGGTCATGCTCATCGCCGGCGCGCTCGTCGGCCTCGCGGGCGTGCAGCAGGTGCTCGGCAACTTCACCGGCGGCTTCGCCGCCGGGCTCGACGCGGGAATCGGCTTCGACGCGATCACGGTCGCGCTCCTCGGCCGCTCGAAGCCGTGGGGCGTGTTCTTCGCCGGCATCCTCTTCGGTGCGCTCAAGGCGGGCTCGTTCACGATGCAGAGCGCCGAGGGCATCCCGGTCGACATCGTCCTCGTCGTGCAGAGCTTCATCGTGCTCTTCATCGCCGCGCCCCCGCTCGTGCGGGCCATCTTCCGACTGCCGACTCCGGACGGCAGCTTCCAGTGGCGCAAGCCCGCGATCGCCCGCAAGGCGGAGGTGTCGAAGTGACCGCTGCACCCGCGACCACCGCTCCGGCGGCGACGACCCCCGGTGGAGCATCCCCCGTCGCCGTTCGCAGCTGGAAGGCGCCCATCGCCTTCGCGATCTTCACCGTCATCGCGATCCTGCTGTTCTTCGTGGTCGGGCGCCCCGACCTCGAGGGCGACAACCCGATCACGACCTACCGGCTCTCCGAGGGGCGCGACGCCATCCAGCTGCCGCCGCTCACGCTCGGGCTCGCCGAGACCACGATCGTCGTCGTGCTGCTCATGGTCGCCGCGACCGTCGGCGCCGTGCTCCTGTCGCGGGCCGCGATCCGCGTCCCGCTCTGGCTCACGACGGTGTTCGCCGTGCTCTTCCTGGTCGGCTTCCTGACCTGGGCCGCCGCGGGCGCGACCGTGCCGCTCATCGGTCTCCTCGCCGGAGCACTGACCGTCAGCACGCCGCTCATCTTCGGCTCGCTCGGCGGCGTGATCTCCGAGCGCGTGGGCGTCGTCAACATCGCGATCGAGGGCCAGCTGCTCGGCGGCGCGTTCATGGCCGCGATGCTCGGCAGCCTCACCGGGAGCCCCTACGTGGGCCTCCTCGGCGCGATGGTCGCGGGCGCGCTCGTATCGTTCGTCCTCGCCGCCTTCGCGATCAGGTACTTCGTCGACCAGGTCATCGTGGGCGTCGTGCTCAACGTCCTCGTCCTCGGCCTCACGAGCTTCCTGTACTCGACGGTCATGGTACCGAACGCCGAGACGTTCAACTCGCCCGAGAAGTTCGAGCGCATCGCCATCCCGCTGCTGAGCGAGATCCCCGTCCTCGGGCCCATCCTGTTCCGTCAGACGGTCATCGTCTACCTGATGTACCTCGCGATCTTCCTCGTGTGGTTCGGTCTGTTCAAGACGCGCTGGGGCCTGCGCCTCCGTGCGGTCGGCGAGCACCCCACCGCGGCCGACACCGTCGGCATCAACGTGCGCGCGACGCGGTTCTGGAACGTCCTGCTCGCCGGTGCGATCGTCGGCGGAGGCGGCGCCTTCTTCACGCTCGCCGCGGTCGGCTCGTTCGGCAAGGACATGACCAACGGCGCGGGCTTCATCGCGCTCGCCGCGGTCATCTTCGGCCGGTGGGACCCGATCCGCGCGACGCTCGCCGCCCTGCTGTTCGGCTTTGCCACGAACCTGCAGTCGACGTTGTCGATCGTGGGCTCGCCCGTGCCGAGCGAGTTCATGCTCATGCTTCCGTACGTCGTGACGATCGTGGCCGTCGCCGGCTTCGTCGGCCTCTCGCGGCCGCCCGCGGCGTCCGGCAAGCCGTACCTGAAGGCCTGAGCAGGGAGAGAGCCAGCACATGACCGGATCGACCGCGCCCGCGGCCGACGCCATCGACTGGGACGCGCTCCGCGCCGTCGCGCTCGAGGCGATGGCCAAGGCCTACGTCCCGTACTCCAAGTTCCCCGTCGGCGTCGCCGCGATCGTCGACGACGGCCGGGTGATCTCCGGCTGCAACGTCGAGAACGCCTCCTACGGCCTCACGCTGTGCGCCGAGTGCACGCTCGTCTCGACGCTCCACATGACCGGTGGCGGCAGGCTCGTCGCATTCACGTGCGTCGACGGGAACGGCGGAGCCCTCATGCCCTGCGGCCGCTGCCGCCAGCTGCTGTTCGAGCACTCGGCCGAGGGCATGCTCCTCGAGACCGTCTCGGGCATCAGGACCATCGACGAGGTGCTGCCCGACGCCTTCGGGCCGCGCACCCTGGAGGAGTACCGCTCGTGAGCATCGAACCGTTCGACGTCGTCGACCTGATCCGCACCAAGCGCGACAAGGGTGCGCTGACGACCGAGCAGATCCAGTGGATGATCGACGCCTACACCCGCGGCTACGTCGCCGACGAGCAGATGTCGGCCATGACCATGGCGATCTTCCTCAACGGCATGACGCGCGAGGAGGTGCGCGACATGACCCTGGCCATGGTCGCCACGGGCACGCGCCTCGACTTCTCGGGTCTGTCGAAGAAGACCACCGACAAGCACTCGACGGGGGGAGTGGGCGACAAGATCACGTTGCCGCTCGCGCCGCTCGTCGCATCGTTCGGGGTCGCTGTGCCGCAGCTCTCCGGCCGCGGGCTGGGTCACACGGGTGGCACGCTCGACAAGCTCGAGAGCATCCCGGGCTGGCGGGCCAACGTCACCGTCGACGAGATGATGGCGCAGCTCGAGAGCGCGGGCGCCGTCGTCTGCGCCGCCGGCTCGGGCCTCGCGCCCGCCGACGGCAAGCTCTACGCTCTGCGCGACATCACGGGCACCGTCGAGTGCATCCCGCTCATCGCCTCGTCGATCATGTCGAAGAAGATCGCCGAGGGCACCGCGGCCCTCGTGCTCGACGTGAAGTTCGGCTCGGGCGCGTTCCTGAAGGACATCGAGCAGTCGCGCGAGCTCGCGAAGGTCATGGTGCGCCTGGGCGAGGATGCCGGGGTCGCCACGCGCGCGGTGCTCACGAACATGAACGTCCCGCTGGGCCTCGCGATCGGCAACGCCAACGAGGTGCGCGAGTCGGTCGAGGTGCTCGCCGGCGGCGGGCCAGCCGACGTCGTCGAGCTCACCGTGACGCTCGCGCGCCACATGCTCGACCTCGCGGGCGTGACCGACGTCGACGTCGAGGGCGCGCTGCAGAACGGTCGGGCGATGGACGCCTGGAACGCGATGATCCGCGCCCAGGGCGGCGACCCCGAGGCGCCGATGGCCGAAGCGAACGAGCACCACGTCGTCACGGCCGACCGCGACGGCGTGCTCGTCGAGCAGCTCGCGCTGCCGTTCGGCATCGCGGCCTGGCGCCTCGGCGCCGGCCGCGCGCGCAAGGAGGACCCGGTCGACCACGCCGCGGGGATCGACCTGCACGCGAAGCCCGGCGATGCCGTGACGAAGGGTCAGCCGCTCTTCACGATGCACACCAACGATGCCGCCCGCTTCGATCGGGCGTTCGAGGCGCTCGAGGGCGGCTACCGCATCGGCGACGCCGGCGACGAGGTCGTCACCGGCGGCCCGCTCATCGCGGGGGTCGTCGACTAGAGATCCACCGCGCCGATTCGCTCGAGGGCGTCGACGACGAGCGCCCAGAAGCGGTCGTTGTCGATGTCGAGGGCGACCTGCGTCGTGCACCCCTCGGGCGCGGGCCCGCGCAGATCGGCGACCGTCATGCCGAGCGTGAGCCCGCCGGTGAGCTCGACGTCGAGGGGCGCCTTCACGACGCGCAGCAGCGAGGGGTCGATGAGGAAGGCGACCGCGCACGGGTCGTGCACGGGCGGGTGGTCGAAGCCCTGCGCATCCTTGTACGAGTGGGCGAAGAACTCGAGCAGCTCGCCGACGAACCGCGAGGGGGCGGTGCCGACGGCGGCGATGCGCGCGGCGACCTCGTCGGTCGCGAGCGCCTGGTGCGTCGCGTCGAGCCCGATCATCGTGAGCTGCCAGGGCTCGTTGAACACGATGTGCGCGGCCTCGGGGTCGATGATGATGTTGAACTCGGCGACCGCGCTCCAGTTGCCGACGTGCACGCCGCCGCCCATGAGCACGACCTGCTTGACGCGCTCGGCGAGGCGGGGCTCCTTCCGCACCGCGAGAGCGATGTTCGTGAGCGCGCCGGTCGGCACGAGCGAGACGGTCTTCGGCGGGTGGCTCATGACCGTGTCGATGATGAGATCGACCGCGTGGCGGGGATCGAGGGCGACGGCGGGCTCCGGCAGGACGGGGCCGTCGAGGCCCGATTCGCCGTGGATGTCCGGGGCGGTCTCGATGGTCCGCACGAGCGGGCGGTGGGCTCCGCGCGCGATCGGCACCGCATCCATGCCGATGACGCGAGCGACGGAGAGCGCGTTCCTCGTGACCTTCTCGATCGTCTGATTGCCCATGACCGTCGTGACGGCCAGGAGCTCGATCGCGGGGGAGCCGTGGGCGAGCAGCATTGCCACCGCATCGTCGTGGCCGGGGTCGCAGTCGAGGATGATCTTCTCGGGCATGAGCCGAGCCTAGAGCTCACCGAGCGGGGTCACGACACGGTAACGAACCGGTAGGTTTGAGGCATGACGACGGCGACGACGACGACCCTCCTGCCCGGCACCGACACGGTGCTGGAGGCGCTGCCGAAGGTGTCGCTGCACGATCACCTCGACGGCGGTCTCCGCCCGCAGACGATCATCGAGCTCGCCGCCGACGCCGGCGTCGAGCTGCCCACGACCGACGCCCACGAGCTCGCCGCGTGGTTCGCGGAGAAGAGCAACTCCGGCTCGCTCGTGGAGTACCTGAAGACCTTCGACATCACCACGGCCGTGATGCAGTCGCGCGAGGGCCTCGAGCGCGTCGCCCGCGAGGCCGTGCTCGACCTCGCCGCCGACGGCGTCGTCTGGGGCGAGCTCCGCTGGGCTCCCGAGCAGCACCAGCAGGGCGGGCTGAGCCTCGACGAGACGGTGGAGGCGGTTCAGGCCGGCATCGACGCCGGAGTCCAGGAGGCTCGCTCGCTCGGCCACCGCATCCGCATCGGCCAGCTCGTGAGCGCGATGCGCCACGCCGACCGCGGCCTCGAGATCGCCGAGCTCGCCGTGCGCCACCGCGACTACGGCGTCGTCGGCTTCGACATCGCCGGAGCCGAGGCGGGCTTCCCCGCCAGCCGACTGCGCGACGCGTTCGACCACCTCGCGGCGAGCTTCTTCCCCGCGACCGTGCACGCGGGCGAGGCCGACGGGCTCGAATCGATCCGCGGCGCGCTGCTCGACGGCCGCGCCCTGCGCCTCGGCCACGGGGTGCGCCTCGCCGAGGACATCGAGATCACGACCGAGGGCGAGTCGACGTTCGCGCGGCTCGGCACGCTCGCCGAGTGGGTCAAGGACCGCGGCATCGCCCTCGAGACGAGCCCGAGCTCGAACCTGCAGACCGGGGCGATCGCGCAGTGGGGCGACGAGCTCGTCGACCACCCGCTCGACCTCTTCTACCAGCTCGGCTTCCGCGTGACCGTCAACACCGACAACCGACTCATGAGCGGCACGACCCTCAGCCGCGAGCTCGCGCTCGTCGCCGAGGCGTTCGGCTACGGGCTCGACGACATCCTCGCCTTCCAGCTCAACGCCGCCGAGGCGGCGTTCCTCCCGGTCGAGGACCGCGTCGAGCTCGCCGAGATGATCGTCGAGGGCTTCGAGGCCGCCCTGGCGGGTGAGCACGCCGAATGACGCTGCCCCCTCTCGCCGACCGCGCGATCGTGCTGCGCGCTCGCGCCGCCGACTGGCGCGAGGCCGTGCGCATCGCCGGTGAGGCCCTCGTCGACAGCGGCTGCGCGACAGTCGAGTACACCGACGCGATGATCCGCATGGTCGAGGACCACGGCCCGTACATCGTCATCGCCCCGGGTCTCGCGCTCGCGCACGCCCGCCCCGGCGCGGCCGTGCGCTGCGATGGCCTCTCGGTCGTCACGCTCGCCGAGCCGGTCGAGTTCGGCCACGCCCACAACGACCCGGTGCGGGTCGTCATCGGCCTCGCCGGTGTGGCGCCGGATGCCCACCTCGCGGCCGTCGCGGCCCTCGCGAACGCCTTCAACGACTCCGCCGCGATCGCCGCGGTGGCCGACGCTCCAACCCGCGAAGCCGTCCGCGCCATCCTCGAGCGCTCGGACCGCGCGTGAAGATCGTCACCATCTGCGGCGCCGGCATCGGCTCGAGCGGCATCCTGAAGGTCAACGCCGAGCGCGTCCTGCAGCGGCTCGGCCTCGAGGCCACGGTCGTCGCGGCCGATATCGGCTCGGTCGCCCGCGTCGCCGCCGATGCGCAGGTGATCCTCACGAGCGCCGAGTTCGTCGAGGCGATCGGCGCGACCCGCGCCGACGTGGTCGTGATCGAGAACTACTTCGACACCGACGAGCTCAGCCGGAAGCTCGAGATCGCGATCGGCTGACGTCGCTCAGCGCCCGGGGGCGCCGCCGGTGCCGGAGTCGCCCTCATCGGTCGGCTCAGCGTCGTCGATCGCATCGACCTCCGCCTGCTCGCGATCGCGGCGGATGCGCAGCGCCAGGGCGATGACGAGCCCGATCGCGGCGATCGGCACGATCGCCCCGGTGTAGCCGAAGAGGGCGAGCCCGACGAGGGCGGCGACCGCGACGCCGACGACGGCGATGCGCTCCGGCCGCCGGGCGGGGCCCGTCGTCGGGAGGACGCTGATCGCGGCGACGCCCGCCGCGACGGCCGTGGTGAGGAAGATCGGCAGCGTCAGCGGCTGAGGGACGAGGGCGACCGGCGACGCGATCGCCTCGAGCACGACGACCACCGGCCGGACGAGGAGGAGCGCGATCGCCAGCCGCAGCAGCCACGCGGGCTGCGGCGCTCGACCGACGAGCGCGAGCGCCGCGAGCAGCAGCGGGATGAACCCGAGGAGCGCGATCGCGCTGCCCACGAGGAGCACCCGCAGCGTCGTCACCTGGTCGGCCGGGTCGAGCACGCCCACGGCGAGGAGGAGCGCCGGCCCCCAGCCGCCGATCGCGGTCATCGCGAGGGCGACGACGGCGAGGACCAGCCCGCGCCGCGCGGTCATCGTCGCGCCTCGTGCACGACGGGCCTGCCGCGGCCCGGGCTGCGGCGCCGCCCTCGGCGCCGCAGCGCGAGGAGCGTCGTGACGACCGCGGCGAAGGCGAGGAGCAGCCCGCCCGTGCTGACGATCACGAGCCACCACGCCGTCGCCGCGACGATCGCCACGTGCACGGCGCCTTCCGTCGTCGCTCCGAATCCGAGGCGCGCGAGCGCGCCGGCGAGCAGAGCGACCCCGATCGACTGCGCGGCGACGGCCACGAGGAACACCGGCTCGAGCGGTGCGAGGAGCAGGACGAGGGACGCGAGGCCGAGCATCCCGCCCCCGATCGCGAGCCAGGGGCGCAGGGGCGTGAGAACGCCCCGCAGCATCGCGAGCTGGACGGCGAGCGGGATCGCGGCGAGCGACGCGGCGGCGAAGCCCTGGCCGCCGCCCGCGCCGTCGGCCCCCGCACCGCCCGC
>NZ_JAUSMI010000137.1 GCF_030645145.1 Microcella sp.
CTCGAGGCCGCGACCCTGCAGAACCGCGCCCCCGACCACATCCTGCTCGCCGGCCCTCCCGGGCTCGGCAAGACGACGCTCGCGATGATCGTCGCGCACGAGGGCCAGCGCCCGCTGCGCATGACGAGCGGGCCGGCCATCCAGCACGCGGGCGACCTCGCGGCGGTTCTCTCCTCGCTCGTGCCGGGCGAGGTGCTGTTCATCGACGAGATCCACCGCATGGCGCGGTCGGCGGAGGAGATGCTCTACCTCGCGATGGAGGACTTCCGCGTCGACATCATGGTCGGCAAGGGCGCCGGCGCCACGAGCATCCCGCTCGAGCTCGCCCCGTTCACCCTCGTCGGCGCGACGACCCGCTCGGGCCTCCTGCCGAACCCGCTGCGCGACCGCTTCGGCTTCACCGCGCACCTCGAGTTCTACGAGCCCGCCGAGCTGCATCGCGTCCTGGAGCGCGCGGCCGTCCTCCTCCGCCTCGACATCGACACGGATGCTCTGCGCGAGATCTCCGGGCGCAGCCGCGGCACCCCGCGCATCGCCAACCGGCTCCTGCGCCGCGTGCGCGACTTCGCCCTCGTCCACGGCGGGCGAGCGGACACGACCGCCGTCCGCGCCGCCCTCGACCTCTACGACGTCGACGAGCAGGGGCTCGACCGCCTCGACCGCGCCGTCCTGCACGCGATCGTCGACCGCTTCGACGGCGGGCCCGTCGGCCTCTCGACGCTCGCCGTCTCGGTGGGCGAGGAGGCCGAGACCATCGAGGCGGTCGTCGAGCCCTTCCTCGTCCGGACCGGGCTCATCGCCCGCACTCCTCGGGGGCGCGTCGCGACCGCCGAGGCGTGGCGGCACCTCGGGCGCGAGCCCCGGTCGGCCTCCGCCGATGACCTATAGTTATGCGAGGCTGCGCGGGAGCATCCTCTTGCCGCCGCCCCTCTGACACCGCGCTCGCGGCAGACGTCCCCGAAAGGCTCACCACCCCCATGGACCCGTTGACTCTCGTCATGCTGGCCGTTCTGGCCATGCTCATCTTCTTCATGTGGCGCAACTCGAAGAAGCGCAAGGAGGAGATGGCGAAGCTCCAGGACTCGATGGTGCCCGGCGCCGAGGTCATGACCAACTTCGGCCTCTTCGGCACCCTGCTCTCGATCGACGAGGAGAACAACATCGCCGTCATCGAGACGAGCCCGGGCAACGCCGTCAAGGTGCACCGCCAGACCCTCGCGCGCGTCGTCGACGAGACCGAGGCCGCCTCGGACGACGAGTCCGAAGCCGAGCAGGGCGTCGTCGCCGACGCCGATGCGACGCCCGACGCCCCCGGCAGCGCCGCCAAGAACGACTGACCGAACCTCCCGCGCCGCATGCGCACCGCCCCACCGGGCGGTCGTGAGCGTGCGGCCAGCAGAAATGAGTACTTGAGGTGGCACGAAGCACACCCGAGCGCAGAGCGCTGCGCTCCCTCGCCTGGCTCCTCGTCATCATCATCGCCCTCATCGGCGGCAATGCGGCGAGCGTGCTGTGGAACGAGGGATCCTGGACGCCGCGCCTCGCCCTCGACCTGGAGGGCGGCACGCAGCTGACGCTGACGCCGCAGCTCTCCTCCGGCCAGAGCGTCTCGCAGGAGCAGCTCGACCAGGCGGTCGGCATCATCCGCCAGCGCGTCGACGCCGCGGGCGTGAGCGAGTCGGAGATCAACACCCAGGGCGGGCAGAACATCGTCGTGTCGATCCCCGGCACGCCCGACGAGGCGACGCTCCAGCGCATCCGCTCCTCGGCGAAGCTCGAGTTCCGCGCCGTGCTCACGGCCGACCTCGCCTCCTCCAGCACCATCGGCGAGGAGGGCACCGAGGGCGACCCGAGCGCGAGCCCCAGCCCGAGCGCCCCCTCGGAGGAGCCGAGCGCCGCACCGACCCCGACGGCGTCGCCCACCGATGCGAGCGACCCGAACTGGATCACGCCCGACCTCCAGGAGCAGTTCGACGAGTTCGACTGTTCGACGGTCACCGACAGCGGCGCCAACGTCGCCCCCGAGGACGAGCCGCTCGTGACGTGCGAGGCCGACTCCTCGCTCAAGTACATCCTCGGACCGGTCGAGGTCACCGGAGCCCGGATCGCCGACGCGACGAGCGGGCTCATCCAGTCCTCCACCGGCGTCAGCACGAACGAGTGGGGCGTGTTCCTCGAGTTCGACGGCGAGGGCACCGCGCAGTTCCGCGAGGTCACCGAGCGCCTCGTCGCCCTCCAGGGCGTGCGCAACCAGTTCGCGATCGTGCTCGACGGCCAGGTCATCAGCGCGCCGCGCACGATCAGCGCGATCACCGACGGCAAGCCGCAGATCTCCGGAAACTTCACGCAGGAGAGCGCGGAGACGCTCGCCGACCAGCTCAAGTTCGGCGCCCTGCCGATCGGCTTCGAGCTGCAGTCGCAGGACCAGATCAGCGCGACGCTCGGCGTCTCGCAGCTGCAGAGCGGCATCATCGCGGGCCTCATCGGACTCGTGCTCGTCGTGCTCTACTCGCTGCTGCAGTACCGCGCCCTCGGCGGGGTGACGATCGTGTCGCTCATCATCGCCGGCATCGTGACCTACCTGCTCATCACCTACCTCTCCAACCAGCAGGGCTACCGGCTCTCGCTCGCGGGCGTGGCGGGTCTGATCATCGCGGTCGGCGTCATCGCGGACTCGTTCATCGTGTACTTCGAGCGCATCCGCGACGAGCTGCGCGACGGACGCAGCGTCGACGGCGCCGTCGAGGCCGG
Source organism: Microcella sp. (assembly GCF_030645145.1). GTDB lineage: Bacteria > Actinomycetota > Actinomycetes > Actinomycetales > Microbacteriaceae > Microcella. The sequence continues at coordinate 2,752 of NZ_JAUSMI010000137.1, forward strand.
ATGGAAGCGCGCCTTCCGCACGATCCTCATCTCCGACGTCATCAACGTCATCGCGGCGGTCGTGCTCTTCGTCCTCGCGATCGGCAACGTCCGCGGCTTCGCCTTCACGCTCGGCCTCACGACGCTCGTCGACCTCCTCGTCGTCGCTCTCTTCACCCACCCGATGATGCAGCTGCTGGGTCGCACCTCGTTCTTCTCCGGTGGGCACCCGCTCAGCGGTCTCGACCCGAAGGCGCTCGGCGCGGTGTACCGCGGCCGCGCGCAGTTCCGACCGTCGGCCGCGGTGAGCGCGACCAAGCGCGCATCGTCGAGCCGCGAGGCCCAGCGACGCCAGACCATCGCCGAGCGCAAGGCCGCCGAGCAGAGCGGCGAGGGGAAGGACGCCCGATGAGCAACTTCACATCGTTCGGCAACGATCTCTACACGGGCGCGCGCTCGTTCGACTTCGTCGGACGCCGCCGCACCTGGTACCTCATCGCGGCCATCGCCGTGATCCTCGCGATCGGCCTCACCGCCCTGCGCGGCGGGTTCCTCTTCGGAATCGAGTTCCGCGGCGGCTCCGAGTTCCGGGTCTCCCAGGTCGCCGAGGCGTCGGAGGACACCGCGGCGACGACCGAGACCGCCTCCGCGGCCGTCGGCGAGATCGTGGCGGGCTCGAACACGCGCGTCTCCGTCGTCGGCGGCGACTCCGTCCGCGTCCAGACCGAGCAGCTCACGCCCGAGGAGACCACCGACGTCGCGCAATCGCTCGCCGACGCGTTCGAGGTCGACCCCGCGCAGATCAGCACGAGCTTCATCGGAGCCACGTGGGGCGGCGACATCACCCGCCAGGCGACCATCGCCCTCGTGGTGTTCCTGCTGCTCGCGAGCCTCGTCATGGCCCTGTACTTCCGCACCTGGAAGATGGCCCTCGCCGCGATGGTCGCGCTCGTCCACGACCTCGTGATCACGGCGGGGATCTACGGCATCTTCGGCTTCGAGATCACCCCGGCCGCCGTGATCGGGTTCCTCACGATCCTCGGCTACTCCCTCTACGACACCGTGGTCGTCTTCGACAAGGTGCGCGAGAACACGGGGGAGGACGGGCTCGAGTCGCGACGCACCTTCGCGCAGTCGGTCAACCTCGCGGTCAATCAGACCCTCGTCCGCTCGATCAACACCTCGATCGTCGCGAGCCTGCCCGTGGTCTCGATCCTCCTGATCGGCGCGCTGCTGCTCGGCGCCGGCACGCTCTTCGACATCGCGCTCGCGCTCTTCGTCGGAACGATCGTCGGCACCTACTCCTCGATCTTCCTCGCGGCCCCGCTCTACGTGCACCTGCGCGAGAACGAGCCGGAGGTCAAGAAGCAGGGAGGCCGCGAGAAGCGCGCTGTACCGGAGTCCGGCGCCGTCCGCTGAGCAGGGCCCGCGTAGAATCGCGACGGGGAGGCCGCCGATGACGGATACGACGCAGAACACGGCGACCCTCCGCGCGCTCCTTCCCCGACTGTTCTCCCGGGCTCAGCCCGTCGGCGGCTTCGAGGGCCTCGTCAAGACGGTCAGGGCCCAGCACCCGAAGGCCGATATCGCCCTCCTCGAGCGCGCCTACCAGACGGCGGAGAAGGCCCACCGGGGCCAGACCCGCAAGAGCGGCGAGCCGTACATCACGCACCCCGTGGCCGTCACGCAGATCCTCGCCGACCTCGGTATCGGGGTGAAGACGCTCGCGGCCTCCCTCCTGCACGACACCGTGGAGGACACTCCGTACACGCTCGATCAGCTGCGGGCCGACTTCGGCGACGAGATCGCGATGCTCGTCGACGGCGTCACGAAGCTCGACAAGGTCAAGTACGGCGACAGCGCGCAGGCCGAGACGGTGCGCAAGATGATCGTGGCGATGTCGAAGGACATCCGGGTGCTGCTCATCAAGCTGGCCGACCGGCTCCACAACGCCCGTACGTGGGGCTTCGTGGAGAGCGACTCGGCGCGGCGCAAGGCGCAGGAGACGCTCGAGATCTACGCGCCGCTCGCGCACCGGCTCGGCATCTCGACGATCAAGTGGGAGCTCGAGGACCTCTCGTTCGCGGTGCTCCACCCGAAGATCTACGTCGAGATCGAGAGCCTCGTCAAGAACCGGACGCCCGAGCGCGAAGCGTTCGTGCAGCAGGTCATCGACGCGATCACGAGCGACCTGCGGCAGTCGAAGATCAAGTCGCAGATCATCGGTCGGCCGAAGCAGTACTACTCGATCTATCAGAAGATGGTCAACCGGGGCCGCGACTTCGAGGAGATCTACGACCTCACCGGGATCCGGATCCTCGTCAACACGATCCGCGACTGCTACGCCGTCCTCGGCGCCGTCCACGCGCGCTGGAACCCCATGCCCGGGCGGTTCAAGGACTACATCGCGACGCCGAAGTTCAATCTCTACCAGTCGCTGCACACGACGGTCTTCGGCCCCGGTGGCCGCCCGGTCGAGATCCAGATCCGCACGCACGAGATGCACCAGCGCGCCGAGTTCGGCGTCGCCGCGCACTGGAAGTACAAGGAGCGCATGAACTCCGGCCGCGGCGCGGTCGAGCAGGGGCGCAGCGACACCGACATGGCGTGGCTCGCGCACATCTCCGACTGGCAGGCCGAGACGAGCGACCCCGGCGAGTTCCTCGACAACCTCCGCTACGAGATCGGCGCGAAGGAGGTCTACGTCTTCACCCCGCAGGGAAAGGTCATCGGCCTGCCCGCCGGCGCCACGCCCGTCGACTTCGCCTACGCCGTGCACACCGAGATCGGCCACCGCACGATGGGCGCCAAGGTCAACGGCCGCCTCGTGCCCCTGGAGAGCGTGCTCAACTCGGGCGACACCGTCGAGGTGTTCACCTCCAAGAACCCCGACGCGGGCCCGAGCCAGGACTGGCTCAACTTCGTCACGAGCACCCGCGCTCGGTCCAAGATCCGGCAGTGGTTCACGAAGGAGCGCCGCGACGTGGCCATCGAGCAGGGCCGCGACGCGATCGCGCGCGCCATGCGGAAGCAGAACCTGCCGCTGCAGCGGCTCATGACCCAGGACTCGGTCGCCGAGGTCGCCTCGCAGCTGCGGTACGAGACGGTCGACGCTCTGTACGCCGCCGTCGGCGAGGGGCACGTCTCGACCCAGTCGGTGCTCGAGAAGATCGTCGCCGGCCTGCACGTCGACGCCGAGAGCGACGACGAGCCGTTCGTCGTGCCGACGCGCGGCCGCACGCCGGTTCGGACGAGCGACTCCGGGGTCCTCGTCCGCGGTGCCCCGGACATCCTCGTGAAGCTCGCCAAGTGCTGCACCCCGGTGCCGGGCGACGAGATCGTCGGCTTCGTGACCCGCGGGACGGGCGTGAGCGTCCACCGCGGCGACTGCACGAACGTCCAGTCGCTCCTCGCGGAGCCCGACCGCATGATCGAGGTCGAGTGGGCGCCGACCTCCAAGAGCCTCTTCCTCGTGCAGATCCAGGTCGAGGCGCTCGACCGCAGCGGTCTGCTCTCGGATGTGACGCGCGTGCTCTCCGAGCACCACGTCAACATCCTCTCGGCGAGCGTCAACACCTCGCGCGACCGACTGGCGCTCAGCCGATTCGTGTTCGAGATGGGCGACGTCACGCACCTGGACCGCGTGCTCAACGCCGTGCGGCGCATCGATGCCGTGTACGACGTCTACCGCGTCAGCAACGGATAGCCGACCCGGGCACCCCGACCGGCGCCTGCGTCGCGCTCGACGAGCTCCCGAGCCGCGCGCAACCGCTCACGAGCCCGTCGACGGCCCGCGGCGGCGGGACGGCGATCGAGAGCCGACGCGACGACCTCCTCCGTCATGCCTCCGATGGCGATGCCCGAGGCGAGCAGAGCGATCAGGTCGTCGCGCTCGTCGAACCGGGCGAGATCGACGAGCGTGCGCTCCGGGCTGGTGATGCCGAGCCCCGCGAGCTCGTGCACCTCGTCCGGCTCGATCGAGACCTCGCGCACGCCGAGAGAGCGGCGGAGCTCCGAGCCGATGCGCGCCGTGAGCGGCACGCAGAGCCGGACGCTCGCGCAGTCGTGCGTCCACCCCCAGACCCACGCGGCGCTGCGACCTTCGAGGATCGTGCGCGCCGGCACGCGCCGAGCGAGGCTGGATGCTCGCGCAGCGGCGGTGTCGGGGGAGTCGGTGACGAGGAACGCGTCTCCGAGGGTTCCGAGCTCGCCGTCGAGCTGGGCGGCGCGCAGCTCGACGGCAGGGAGGTGGCGATCATCGAGGACGAGGGGCAGGCGCGGAGTCATGCCGGGGAGCATGGACCGTCGCCGGCGACGACCCCGTCGCTGACGCCGATCGGTGGAGAACCGGGCGACGAGCCCGCCCTGGGGAGAACTCAGCGCAGAGCAATCAGCGGAGCGGGCTCAGCGGTCGACCGCGGCGAGCCACGCCTTGCGCGCCTCGAGCGATTCCTCGAGCTCGGCGACGCGCGCCGAGTCCTTCGCGCCGCGGGCCGCGGCCAGATCGGCCTCGAGAGCGGCGATCGCGTCGTGCAGCTGGGCGGCGAGGCCCTGCGAGCGCGCCTTCTTCTCGGGGTCGTTCTTCTGCCAGTGCTCCTCCTCGAGCGCCTTGACGGCCTGCTCGATGCGGCGGAGGCGGTCCTCTACGACCTTGACCTGGTCGCGCGGGACCTTGCCGATGGCGTCCCAGCGGCGCTGGATGTTCGTGAGGGTGTTGCGCGCGACGACACGGTCGGTGGCCTTCAGGAGAGGCTCGGCCTCGGTGAGGAGCGCGAGCTTGGACTCGAGGTTCCCGGCGAACTCCTCGTTCTCACGCGCATCGACCTCGGCCTTGGCGGCGTAGAGGACGTCGCCCGCGGCCTTGAACGAGGCCCAGAGGGCGTCGTCGAACTTCTTGCCCGCACGCCCGGCGAGCTTCCACTCGTCGAGCAGACGGCGATAGGCGGGGATGCCCGCGGTGCCCTGGCCGGCGAGGGCCTCGGCCTTCGCGACGAGCTGCTGCTTGCGGGTCTTCGCCTCCTTGTGCTCGGCGTCGAGCCCGGCGAAGAACGCCCGGCGGTGGCCCTCGACGGTGCTGCGGGCTGAGCGGAAGCGCTTCCAGAGCTCGTCCGCCTCCTTCTTCGGCAGTCGCGGACCGTTCTGCTGGTGGTCCTTCCACTGCGCGAAGAGGTCGTCGAGCGTCGCCGACACCTGCTTCCACTGCAGCGAGGACGGGTCCTTCGCGGCGATCGCCTCGGCGGCGGTCACGATCGCGGTGCGCTGCTCGACGGCGGCCGCGACGGCCGCGCGCTGCTCGGCCTGCTGCTCCTCCGTGAGCTTCTCGACGGTGCCGCTGAGCGCCGCGAGGCGCGTGCGGAGGGCCTCGAGGTCGCCGACCGCGGCCGCCTCCTCGAGCGCCTGCGTCAGGTGCGTGACGGTCTTGGCGACGTCGGCGGCGGGGGCGCCTCCTTTGGCGCGCTGCTCGACGAGGCGGACCTGGCCCTCGAGCTCGGAGAACTTGCGCGTGAAGTAGGCGAGCGCCTCCTCGGCGGAGCCGTCCGGGTACTGGCCCACGGCGCGCTCGACGCCCCGATCGGTCACGTAGACGGTGCCGGTCTCATCGACCCGGCCCCACACGGTCGTCTGCTCATTCACTGCCACGGTGCATCATCCTCATCGACTGCGTCCGACGGCCTCGGTGGTCGGACGGCTGTTCAGCATATTGCACCGGGCCGACTGGCCATCGGGCGGGCGGACGCGCGGACGTGATCCTTACTCGATCGTGATCGAGGTGATCGTCCCCGCGGTCGCGGGGCGGCCATCCGATGCCCCGCCCTCGACGCCGCCCGCGACGACGCCCTCGACGAGAGCGTCGAGACCGCCGGTGATCTCGCCGAGGACGGTGTAGCCGCCCGCCGCGTCGGAGGGGATCGTCGACTCCTCGTAGACGATGAAGAACTGGCTGCCCATGCTCGCTCCGTCGCCGCCCTGGCGCGCCATCGCGAGCGTGCCGGCCGGGTAGACATCGTCGGCCGGGGCGTTCTCGATCGGACCGTAGCGGTAGTCGGGGCCGCCCGTGCCGTCGCCGACCGGGTCGCCGCACTGCAGCACGAAGATCCCCTCGGTCGTAAGGCGGTGGCACGTGAGGCCGTCGTAGAAGCCGTCCTGCGTCAGCTGCACGAACGAGGCGACGGCCTGCGGCGCCGCCATGCCGTCGAGAGTCAGCTCGAGCGGGATGCTCTCGTTGATCGTCATCGTGCCCGACCACTCGCGGAACTCGCTCAGCTCGGTCGAGGGCGGCTGCGCGCCCTCGGCGTCGGGGCTCGCGCTCGGCGAGGCCGACGGCGAGGCGCTCGTCTCGGGCTCCGGAGCGCCCGGGCCCGACGAGAAGTAGACGATCTGCCCGATCGTGGCGACGGCGGCGATGACGACGAGCGCGATCACGGCGCCGACGTTGTCGCGCACCTTCCGAGCGGTGCGCGACTCATGCAGCGTCTGCCGCGCCTGGTACCGGCGCAGGCGCTCGCGCGCCTCCCGCTCGCTCGTCGACGAACTGCGTGCCACTCGGGCCTCCTCGAGGTCGATTTCCGTGGGGAACTCTAGTCGAGCGCGGCCCCGGCGCCGGACGCCTGCGTCGGCGGGCGGCGCTAGTCTCCTTCGCATGGATGCTCGCCCCGGGCTCGGCTCCGCCGCGGTCCCCCTCGCGGTGCGCATGCGACCGACGCGCCTCGATGAGGTCGCGGGCCAGTCGCACCTGCTCGGCCCCGGCTCGCCGCTCGTGAGCCTCGCGCGTGACGACGGTCGCGCGCCGAGCGCCGTCTCGGTCATCCTCTGGGGGCCGCCGGGCACGGGCAAGACGACCCTCGCGCAGGCGATCGCCCGGCAGTCGGGCCGCCGCTTCGTCGAGCTCTCCGCGATCACGGCGGGCGTGCGCGACGTGCGCGAGGTCATGGAGCGCGCCCTCGCCGACCGCGACCTCTACGGCTCGTCGACCGTCCTCTTCCTTGACGAGATCCACCGCTTCACCAAGGCGCAGCAGGACGCCCTCCTGCCGGGCGTCGAGAACGGCTGGGTCATCCTGATCGCGGCGACGACCGAGAACCCGTCTTTCTCGGTCATCGCGCCCCTCTTGAGTCGCTCGCTCCTGCTGACCCTCGAGCAGCTCTCCGACGACGACCTCGGCACCCTCGTCGACCGGGCCGTCGCCGACCCCCGCGGGCTCACGGGCGCCGTGAGCCTCGACGCCGCGGCGCGCGAGGCGATCGTGCGCCTCGCCTCGGGGGATGCCCGTCGCGCCCTCACGGCGCTCGAGGCGGCCGCGCAGTCGGCGGCGAGCGATCGCGGCTCGAGCGAGGGCGAGAGCGAGACCTCCGCCGAGCATCCGGTCATCACGGCGGAGATCGTCGCCGCGGCCGTCGACCGCGCCCTGCTGCGCTACGACAAGAACGGCGACGAGCACTACGACGTCATCAGCGCCTTCATCAAGTCGATCCGCGGCAGCGACCCCGACGCGGCGCTGCACTACCTCGCGCGCATGATCGAGGCGGGGGAGGACCCGCGCTTCATCGCCCGCCGCGTCATCATCTCCGCCTCGGAGGACATCGGCCTCGCCGACCCGCAGGCCCTCCCCATCGCGGTCGCCGCCGCCCAGGCCGTGCAGCTCATTGGCATGCCCGAGGGGCGCATCCCGCTCGCCGAGGCCGTCGTGTACCTCGCGACCGCTCCCAAGTCGAACGCCGCGTACCGCGGCATCGACGAGGCGATCGCGGATGTCCGATCGGGGCGCCTCGGTCGCGTCCCGAAGCCCCTGCGCGATGCTCACTACCCCGGGGCCAAGCGCCTCGGGCACGGGAAGGGGTACATCTACCCGCACGACGAGCCCATCGGCGTCGTCGAGCAGCAGCACCTTCCCGACCCGCTCGTCGGCACCGAGTACTACCGGCCGAGCGAGCGCGGTCACGAGCGCGAGATCTCCGCCCGACTGGAGAAGCTGCGCGCCATCGTGCGCGGCCGCCGTGGCTCGGGCGACTGAGCCGCCGTCTGCTAAGCTCTACCGGCCCGTCAGATATGGGCACACCCTCCCTCGCAGTCTCCACCGGAACGCCTCGGCGTGCGTCCGGACCGGACGGAGCGGTGTACGTCCGTGAGCCGCGACAGTCGCGGCCACGAGCATGGAAGGAAACCGTGTCCACCAAGTCACGCACCCGCAGCAAGACCCGCCTCTCCCGCGCGCTCGGCATCGCCCTCACCCCGAAGGCCGCCAAGTACCTCGAGAAGCGCCCCTACGCTCCGGGCGAGCACGGCCGCACCAAGCGCAAGGCCGACAGCGACTACGCCGTCCGTCTGCGCGAGAAGCAGCGTCTCCGCGCCC